>CAYQPI010000238.1:0-1957 GCA_964419405.1 uncultured Flavobacteriaceae bacterium | reverse complement strand
AAAATAATCGCAATGATTATTGTGATAAAACTGAGTATAGGAGCCAATTGACTGAGTAACTCTAAGGTTTGCATTGCCTGAAATAATTATAGTTGAAAGTTAATATTTCTAAGGTACACAATTTTACTGAATGACTTCGATTTTCATAAACACATCCTCCAGAGGCCATTCATCATTACCAGCCTCGAGATGGACAATTTTGTCTAGCGTCTCAAAACCTGAAATGACCTCACCAAATACGGTGTGCTCATTGTCAAGATGATGTGCACCTTTCTTATTTTGAACAATATAAAATTCAAAGGCAGTCGATTTTTTTCGAGGATTGTTTTTCCAGTCTCTGGCCAAGGCAATGGCGCCATATTTATGTTTTCGATGGGCTCTAAACTCTGGGCTAATCTTGTAACGCTCGTATCGCGCCTTGTATCGTTGGGTATCAAGACGTTCTGATTCTCCACCCTGAATCACAAAATCAGGCACCACTCTATAGAAACATGTGGTGTCAAAATAGCCCATTTTACTTAAAAAAATAAAGCTGGCTCTGTGCAAGGGAGTGTCTTCATATAGGCGAATTTTAATATTGCCTAAACGCGTCTTGATCAAGACTAGCTTCTCTTGATTTTCTTTTCCATACAGGCTTAAAAAGGTGTTGACATTTTTACTGTTTATCGAATCCTTAGGTCTTTCCTCAAGTACTACTTGTGGGGTTGATTCCTTTTTCTCTTTTATGTTCTCCACCTCATCAGATGTACTTTTTACAGGATCTTTCGCGCAGCCTGAGAAAAAAAGCAAGGCAGAAATCATGAATGCGAAACGGGTACTATTCATAAACAACGATGATTTATTGTATGCAAATATATAGGATTGAGATAAAAGCATGAATGTAAAAGAAGACTTTCCAGAAAGGATGTAAATAATTAACTTTGTAAAAAAGAAAATTTTGGAGGAAAAAGTAATTTTAGTGAATACTGAAGACGAGCAGTTAGGCTTGATGGGTAAAATGGAAGCGCATGAAAAAGCATTACTGCACAGGGCATTTTCGGTATTTATTTTTAACAATAAGGGAGAGTTAATGCTCCAGCAGAGAGCCCTTGATAAATACCATTCACCAGGCCTGTGGACGAATACCTGTTGTAGTCACCAAAGAAATGGTGAGTCAAATATTGAAGCAGGTCAAAGAAGATTGCAGGAGGAAATGGGTTTTGAATGTGAGCTCAAAGAATTGTTTTGGTTCGTGTATAAAGCTCCATTCGACAATGGTTTGACCGAACATGAATTGGACCATGTGATGATAGGTCATTATGATGAAGACCCTGTCATTAATCCGGATGAAGTGGCTTCATTTAAATGGATGACGCTGGAGGATGTTAAAGAAGATATGAGAATTCAACCAGAATTGTATACCGAGTGGTTTAAGATCATTTTTAAGGAATACGATCAACGACTCGTTAAGATATGAAGGTAACGGTAAGTAGAAAAGCCCATTTTAATGCAGCGCACAGGCTGTATAATAATGAATGGACCGATGCGAGAAACGCCTCGGTGTTTGGCAAATGTGCCAATCCAAATTACCACGGTCATAATTATGAATTAATTGTTTCTGTAAAAGGGCCGATTCATCCTGAGACAGGTTTTGTAATGGATATGAAGGTGTTAAAAGAATTGATTCGAGATGAAGTAGAAGAGAAATTTGATCATAAGAATCTGAATGAAGAGGTAGAAGAATTTAAAACCTTGAATCCGACTGCTGAAAATATATCAGTTGTGATCTGGGATAAGCTTCGCGCTAAGATTGAGAAACAACTGGACCTGACAATTACCTTGTACGAAACACCAAGAAATTTTGTTAGCTATTCAGGGGAGTAATGAAAAAAAAGTCGATTTATTTTTTGTTGATTTTAATTGTAGCCACTGTTTTGTTTGCTGCATTTAGATCAGACGATCTTGCTCCTGTCAAGGT
>CAYQPI010000237.1:0-11880 GCA_964419405.1 uncultured Flavobacteriaceae bacterium | reverse complement strand
ATAGCGATAGGTCTCACCTCTTCCCATCCCGAACAGAGAAGTTAAACCTATCAGCGCTGATGGTACTGCCACTGGTGGGAGAGTAAGTCGTTGCCTTTCTTTTAAAAAGCATCTATCGTAAAGATAGATGCTTTTTTTGTTTTATAAAGTGGGAGAGCCCGCCCGAACGTACCATTCGGTACGGGCGGGTAAGTCGTTGCCTTTCTTTTAAACCTCTAACATTGAGTTGTTAGAGGTTTTTTTATGTCTAGACTTTTGTGAAATCATCAGAACTCAAACCCTTACTTAAGTCAAGCCCTCACTTAAGTGAAGGGGTCACTTAAGTGAAACCCTCAGAGGTTAACATCAAAGCAATTTTTTCCAAAGATGTCACAATTCGGATTTTGTTGAGTCTTTAAATAAAAATCAACTATATGCATGCGAAAATATTTGGTCTGAGTTTTTTTCTTTGCTTGGTAATTTGTGCCATGAATATGAATGCGCAAGAGAATCTAAATGATTCGTCTTTAATGGTAGATCGATTTAAAGCCAACACTATTTATTTATCTTCTGATGACTTAGGAGGAAGAGGGGCTGGTAGCAAGGGAATTAAACTTGCTGCGGAGCATATAGCAAATGAATTTTCAAAAATCGGTTTAGAAACACTTGACGACGGAAGCTATGTGCAATCATTTGATTATCCTGATCAGGAGGAGCAGGAATCGAATATAATTGGATTTATTGCGGCCAAACAACCAACATCAAAATCATTGGTTTTTACGGCACATTATGATGGCTATGGTATCATTAGGGATACAGAACAAGCAGATTCTATTTATAACGGAGCACGCGATAATGCCATTGGAGTGGCGGCTCTGATGGAATTGGCAAGAATGTACGCCGAACAGGAAGCGCCCAAAGTAAATCTTGTTTTTATAGCGACTGCTGGTGAAGAGTTTGGCATGGTAGGGTCTACTTATTATTTGAAACATCCGGTGTTTAATGCTGAGGAAATTATTATGTGTTTAAATATCGATGGGTTCAACGTGTCGGGTAAAAGAACAAACTTTTTTATTATGCCCAGGCAGGGTGTAGATTATGTGGATGATATGGTGTTGCTGGCTCAACGTTGTGGATGGATATACGACCCACCTGAATGGGTAGATAGTATGAATAAAAATTTTGATACAGCGTCCTTTCTATCCAAAAATATTCCTGCCATGACGATATGGATAGGAGATAGGTTGCTGGGTGGCGAGATGGCGCCTAGATCTAATTTTGGGTCTATTCACAGTCCGGATGATGAAATTAACGAATCCTGGAATTGGACCGGAGTAGAGGATCATTTGGAATTGTATAAAAAAACGGGCGATTATTTTATGAATCTGGATAAAGGGGTACATGTAAATGATCCTGCTTTATTTCAGTAAGCTATTTATTACTGCCTCCTGTTGGCTAGTAATGGCGGCGCTTCCCCATTAAAAGGATTACTTCTGCCTATACTTTTTGCCCCCATTCCTGAAGCATTGATAACAGCCCTGCTACCATAACGCTTGCGAATATGGTCCATGGCCTGGTATAGACTAATTACTTTGTCACTATCTTCAAATAAATTAATTTGATGCCCACCCTCAACCAGATGACTAAAGTTGATACCGATGAGTCGAACTAATAAGCGGCGCTGATACAGTCGTTTAAAAAGTTCCATGACAACAGGAAAAATGCTATGGTCAGAAGCGCTGTAGGGAATGCGTTTTTGCATGGTATAGGTTTGAAAGTCAGAATACCGGATCTTTACAGAGACACAGGCTGTCAATTTATTTCCACTGCGTAATTGATAAGTGAGTTCTTGAGCCATAGCGGTTAAAATGGTTTTTAATTTGGAGACATCTGTTGTGTCCCGGTCAAAGGTTCTTTCTGTTGAAATAGATTTTCGCTCCTGGTATTGTATGACAGGTGTATTGTCAATACCGTTGGCTTTCTTCCAAATAGACCCTCCGTTTTTACCTAAAACTTTCGACATCATTTCAAAAGGCATTTCCTGTACCGTATGAATTTTTTTTATACCCAGATCACAAAGTGATTTATAAGTTACTTTTCCTACCATAGGGATCTTTCTTACGGATAAGGGGGCTAAAAAAGGTTTTTCATCTCCTTTATCAATCCTGATCTTATTATTTGGTTTGGCTTCTCCGGTGGCAATTTTTGCAACGGTTTTATTGATCGACAAACCAAAAGAAATAGGAAGGCCTGTTTCCTTGATGACTTTGTTTCTCAACTCAGAAGCAAGTTTGTAAGAACCAAAAAACTTTTCCATCCCCGATAGGTCTATATAAAACTCGTCAATAGAGGATTTCTCATACAAGGGAACATTCTCTTTGATAATATCTGTAACCATAGTCGAATATTTGGAATAGATGCCTGAATTACCTCTTAGTATAACAGCTTCCGGACAGAGTTGCTTTGCCATCCGCATAGGCATGGCAGAATGAATACCAAACCTGCGTGCCTCATAACTACAAGAGGCGACAACACCTCTGTCTGAAGTGCCACCAATCAATACAGGTTTGTTGTTTAATTTGCTGTCTATCAAGCGTTCACATGAGACAAAAAAAGTGTCTAAATCCATGTGAAGAATATTTCTTTCGTTTAACTGTCTCATGTGTTGATCTGTTTAAGAGGTGCTTCTGCATAACGGGCGTCCTGCATCATGTCTAATTTTTTCATGCTGAATATTTCAATGCTGATACTGTCAAATTCTTCTGTCACTTTTCCAGTGAGTTTATAAACGCCTCTGCCTCTGAAGGGATATTTTTTGGCAACAGGAGGGAAGTGTACTGTATCGATATAATCACCGACCCGATCTAAAAATGTTCCAAAATACATACGGTCACCTTTGTGTGTGGATGTGTGCTTGGCTGTTACATAATAGCCATAGACTACCACGGTTTTATGTATGTGATCGGATAGGTTTTTAGCCATAAGTGAAGGAGCTGATTTTTCGGTGACCAGCTCAAAAGGATCACATAATGGAAATCCGAGGTATTCTATTTCATCGAAAGCATCTTCGTATTTGGTGCTCGGTAGATCGGGTGTTTTATAGCTGATCTTTTCTGTTTTGAACAGCGTAACCACCTGCGCTTCCATACTGACTTTATTGATTTTCATATAGGCTTCCCATAAGAGTTCCCGCTTATTTCTTCCGGTGAATTTAAAGGCATTGATCTTAATGAGTATCGAGATCTGTTCGATTGAAATGGGTACTCGGTCAATAAAATTATCCAGACTTGTAAAAAAGCCATTTTTGTTTCGTTCGGATATGATTCTTTTGGCATTGGCCACTTCGAAGGAGTGAAGCAGGATAAAGCCCAGGTAGATATTCTTTCCTTCAATGCGGGTTTCATAATTGCTTTTGTTGATATCAGGAGCCTGAATGATTCCTCCATGCATCTTGGCTTCATGCAAGTAAAGGTCTACCCTGTAAAAGCCTCCAAAATTATTGACAGTGGCCACCATATATTCAAGGGGGAAGTAGGCTTTTAAAAATAAACTCTGATAGCTTTCTACGGCATAAGAAGCAGAATGCCCTTTGGCAAAAGCATAGCCTGCAAAGCTTTCGATCTGTCTCCAGATTTCGGCTGTTAACTCAAAGGAATGCCCTTTTTGCTTACAGTTCTCAAAAAATTGGTTTTTAACTTTTAAGAACTCTTCTCTAGACCTAAATTTTCCTGACATGCCCCTTCTCAGCATATCCGCTTCTCCTAAGGTAAGTCCGCCAAAGTAATGGGCTACCTTGATGACATCTTCCTGATACACCATCACGCCATAGGTTTCAGGCATGATCTTTAAAAGAATGGGATGTGCGTCTTTTCTTTTTTCGGGATGGCGATACCTTAAAATATATTCCCGCATCATTCCTGATTTGGCTACCCCGGGCCTGATCACTGAGCTGGCTGCTACCAAGCCCAGGTAGTTGTCTACCTGCAATTTTTTTAACAACATTCTCATGGCAGGAGATTCAACATAAAAACAGCCTATGGCTTTGGCATTTCTCAACAAAAATTTAATTTTCTTATCTTCTTTGAAACGCTTGATGTCATGAATGTCAATAGGAGGGAGCTCAGGCCTGTTGTAGCTTACAACCTCTACAGCTTCTTTGATCTTTCCCAAGCCTCTTTGACTTAGGATATCAAATTTATAAAGACCAATGTCTTCGGCCACAACCATATCAAACATGGTCGTTGAAAATCCCTTTGGAGGAAAAAAAGTGGCAGTATAATGACTAATGGGTTTTTCAGAAATCAAAATGCCACCTGCATGGATTCCCAGATAATTAGGAAAGCCCTCTATAAACTGGCTATAAGCAATCACCAGTTTTGATAGGAAATCTAACTTTTCAATATGAAATTGTCGTTTACTAAGTTTATCAATTTCTTCTTTGGGCAGGCCAAAAACTTTGCCGAGTTCACGTACTGAAGCCTTAAACTTAAAGGTATTATATACACTGATCAGGGCAGTGTTTTTAAAGGTTTTAAAAATGAAATTGGTGATATCATCCCGATCACGCCATGAAAAATCAATGTCAAAATCTGGTGGATTTTTTCTGTACAGATTGATGAACCGTTCAAAATAAAGATCGAGCTCAATAGGGTCAACATCTGTAATTCGCAAGAGGTAGGCAATGATGCTATTGGCTCCGCTACCCCTGCCAACATAGTAATATCCCTTACTTCGGGCATATTTTAAGATCTTCCAGTTGATTAGAAAGTAAGAGACAAATTCTTTTTGACGAATGATCTCCAATTCTTTTTCGAGTCGATTAAAAATACGCGAGCCTAGTTTTTTATAACGGTATTTCAAGCCCTGATAAGCGAGCTTTCTCATGAGCCTGAAATCTAGGTCTTCATTGTTGGTATAGGTCTTTTGATTTTTGGGAATGGTGTTTTCAAAATCGAACTCAATATGGCATTGCTTTAAAACTCTTTCGGTATTCTTTATAATGGAAGGATAGTCTTTATACAGTTCGAATAATTCTTTTATCGAGAACATCATGTCTTTTTCGAACCCTTGTTCAGAGAGCGGTAGTTTACTCAACAAGGTATTATTGGCAATGGCCCTTAAGAGACGGTGTGTGTTAAACCCTTTTTTATTTTGAAAAGAGACGGTTTGTAAGATCACCAGTTTGTCAAGAGCTAATTCTGTTTTGGAAAATTTAAGTCTGGGAAGGTCGTCGGGCCCGACACCCAGAAATTCATTTTCTTTTAAAACTCGTTTTACACCTTTTGAAAAAGGATAGACCACAAAGGTTTCTGGCAGTTCAGGAGCTTCTGTGTTTACAAAAAACTCTTTTGGATGTAATAAAATACTGAGGTATTCATTGATATGCTGAAAGCCCTGGTTATTACGGGCAAGTACTATGAACTCTTGCTGTACACTATTTCTAAAGTCAACGCCTAAAACAGGTTTGATCTTGTACCTGGCTGATAAGCGTACAAAATCGATACAGGCCGTGGTACTGTTTATGTCTGTTAAAGCAAAGGTTTTGACACCATTTTTTTGAGCTATTTCTAATAGTTCTTCGGGTTTTATCGTGCCATATCGCAAGCTGTAATAGGTATGTGTATTCAGGTACATCGAGGTCTTAAAAAGATAATTTTGGAATATGTTACAAATTTAGGTTATATTTGTACCGCACCTTGATAATATATGTACCATTATGAGTTTTATTGCAAATAACATCAAACATTTGAGAGAACTAAAGCAGCATACCCAGGAGTTTTTTGCTAATGAATTGGGTATTAGTAGAGAACGTGTGGCCTCTTATGAGCAAGGCAGGTCTTCGCCTCCGGTTGAGATTCTGATCGAACTTTCCAATTACTTTAATCTGCCCATAGATATTCTGATCAAAAATGATCTTTCCAAGGCCGAGGATGCTTCATTTATACATATAGGTAAGCAGCGTATTTTGTTTCCTATCAAGGTCAATGAAAACAATGAAGACATGGTGGAGATTGTTGCCGATGATGCTTCTGCAGGCTATCTACGGGGCTACTCAGACCCTGAGTATATCGAGAGTCTGAATAGCCTGAAATTACCTTTTTTACCTACAGGAAAGCACAGGGCTTTCCCGATCAAGGGAGATTCTATGCTTCCGATAAAAAGCGGCTCCTTTATTATTGCGAGATACCTTGAAGACATTCGCCATTTGAACAGTGGAAGTACGTATATCGTACTCACTTATAATGACGGTTTGGTGTATAAAAGGGTTTTTGATAAAATAGAAGAGCACCAATGTTTGCTAATGGTGTCAGATAATAGAAAGTATGACCCCTATTATGTTCCGGTGAATGAAATTCTCGAATTATGGGAATTTACTTGTCATATCAACTTGAGTGAATATGATGAAAGCGAAATCAATACAGAAAGTGTAGCTCAAATGCTTACCAATATTGGTGTCCAGCTTGAATCTATCAGAAAAAAGGTGGGGTGATGGTTTTGAGAACCCCCTCAACCCTCCCTATCATTATTCCATAATTCATTATAGCATTCCCTCATTATTTCATTTCTTTGTAGAACCTATGAAAATTAGATTCTCAATAGTATTCTTCATTTTTTTTCAGATAGTCTCGGCTCAAGTGGGGGGAGAGCGAATCTATAATTTTTTGAATATCCCTACTTCAGCGCCTCAGGCGGCTTTGGGTGGTGAAACGCTTACCATCAATGACGATGTGAATCAGCCCTTATGGAATCCTTCTACGATCAGTAAGTTTATGGATAATCAGGTTTCTGTCAACTATGTGAATTATTTGACAGATGTGAATATGGGATCAGCAACCTATGCCCATACGATCAATAGGCGTTTTGGAACCCTTCATGCGGGGGTGCAATACATCAATTACGGAGAATTTATTGGCGCTGATGAAGAGGGTGTAGAAACCGGTAATTTCGGAGCTAGAGACCTGGCCATATCGGTGGGATATGCTTATAATTTTCCCAGATCTGATTTTTATGCAGGTGCCAATTTGAAGTATCTCAGTTCTAAAATTGAGAATTATACTTCTTCAGGTGCCGCTATGGATTTGGGATTGTATTATTATTCAGACTTGAGGCCCTATTCTTTCACTGCAGTCATCAGAAATTTAGGATATCAGTTTTCACCCTATGATGAGCAGAGAGAAGAAATTGCCTATGACGTGGCTGTGGGGGCATCATATCAATTATCAGATGTTCCTTTGAAATGGCATTTTACAATTAATAGTCTGCAGCAATGGAATATAGCAGTTGCCAATCCTTCAAATGATGAGACAGACCTTGAAGGAAATACAAGTTCTGAGGATATTAATTTCTTTCAAAATGCAATCCGGCATTTTGTTATTGGGGCCGAGTTTTTCCCTGAAAAGAAGTTTAATTTGAGACTGGGATATAATTTTAGAAGGGCTGCTGAATTAAACCTGACAGAGACCAGAACCTTTGCCGGAGTCTCGGCTGGATTTGGATTGCAAATGGGAAGAATGCACTTAGATTATGCCTTTACAAAATACCATCCTGTGGATAATTCCAGTACCTTTACCTTATATATTGACCTAACGCGAAAAGGATTTTGACATGAGCAGCTCTAAAAAAATAATCATTGCCATTGATGGGTATTCCTCTACCGGAAAAAGCACATTGGCAAAACACCTGGCAAAGGAAATTGGCTATGTATATGTCGATACAGGTGCCATGTATCGGGCTGTGACTTATCACGCCATGACTCAGGGTTTTATTGAAAATGACATCTTAGACAAACAGGCATTGATAGCTGATTTGAGCAATATCAATTTACAGTTCAAATACAATTCTGTTTTGGGCTATGCTGAAATTTTCCTGAATGATCAAAATGTAGAAGGATTTATCAGGTCTATTGAAGTGTCCAATAAGGTGAGTCAGGTGGCTAGTATTTCAGAAGTTCGTGAGAAACTTGTCGAGCAACAGCAAAAAATGTCATTGAATAAAGGGATCGTTATGGACGGAAGGGACATCGGAACAGTTGTTTTCCCGGAAGCAGAACTCAAGCTTTTTATGACGGCCAGTGCCGAAAAAAGAGCCCAGCGCAGGTTCAAGGAAATGACAGACAATGGAGTTGAGATCAGTTATGATTCAGTATTGGAAAATGTCACTTCCAGAGATCATCTCGATACCACAAGGGCAGATTCTCCTTTGGTAAAGGCCCATGATGCCATAGAAATTGACAATAGCGACATGAATGTTGATCAAACATTTACGGTAGCCATGGATCTTGTAAATGAAAAACTTAGATAATTAAATTAATCTCCGTTTATTACCATTACATCATTACATCATTACATCATTATATCATTATATCATTACATCATTATATCATTACATCAATGTCTCACTAAATCATTACCCTAAGGAATGTTCAAGTATTTATGTGTTTGAAGTGAGATCTTCCATTTGGGATGTTCCATCACGTAATCAACAATCTGAGGAGTCATTTTATCACGATTGCTCCATTCAGGTTGCAGGTATAATTCACAGTTTTTACCAACCTTGGCAGCCTGTTCTTCTGCAAATTTAAAATCATGCTTATTATAGACGATCACCTTTAATTCATCTGCGGCTTCATAGACTTCTGCCAAAGGCAATTTATTCTTTTTGGGTGATAAACAGATCCAATCATATTGACCTGAAAGTGCATAGGCACCAGAAGTTTCAATGTGAACTTTTAGATTGACCTTAGATAATTCCTGAGTGATATAATCCATATTCCACATCAGGGGTTCTCCACCTGTTATGACCACCGTATTGGCGTATGTTTTTGCCTTTTCAATAATCTGGTCTGTATGAGTAGGGGGATGTAATTCTGCATTCCAACTCTCCTTTACATCACACCAGTGACAGCCAACATCACAACCACCTACGCGAATAAAATAAGCCGCCTTTCCTGTGTGATACCCTTCACCCTGGATGGTGTAAAACTCTTCCATTAGTGGAAGCATTTCACCTTTATCAATCAATAATTCAGTTTCCTTTAGCATGGCGCAAAGATACTTAGGAAATTCTGAATGACAGTCATAATATGTAAAGCTATTTCATCTTTTAAACAGCCTTTTGAATCGTCTAATAATCGAAGGATTAGATTTTTAATATCTATTTATATTGGTTAATTTTATCAAAAATCAAATCTATGTCTAAAAGGAATGAATTTGTTGATCTGATAGCCGAAGGATATACCTCAAAAGGAGAATCGATTACACTGGGCGCAGCCATGTTGGGTGATGAAACCTTAACCGGTTCATTAGTGAATATACCTTTAAAGACCATTAACAGGCATGGACTGATATCTGGAGCCACGGGTACTGGAAAGACCAAGACCTTACAGGTTTTTGCTGAAAGTTTGTCGGAGAAAGGGATTCCTGTATTGCTCATGGACCTGAAAGGTGATCTTAGTGGTTTGGCCAAGCCGAGCCCGGGACATCCTAAAATTGATGAAAGACACGAGAAGATTGGAATTCCTTTTAATGCCAGTCATTTTCCGGTAGAGATCCTAACGATTTCTGAGCAGGACGGTACACGATTAAGAGCTACAGTGTCAGAATTTGGACCGGTATTATTGTCGAGAATTCTCGACTTGTCAGAAGTGCAGGAAGGAATCCTGGCAATTCTGTTTCAATATTGTGATGACAAGGATTTAGGTCTGCTCGACTTAAAAGATCTGAAAAAAGTACTGCAGTTTGCTACTCAGGAAGGGAAAAAGGAGATTGAATCAACCTATGGTAGAATCTCAACGGCTTCGACAGGGTCAATTCTGAGAAAAATCGTCGCTCTCGAGCAGCAGGGAGCCGACCTGTTTTTTGGTGAGCGTTCTTTTGATGTGAGAGACTTGTGCAGACTTTCGGATGATGGTCGAGGGATGATTTCGGTATTGCGTTTGACAGATATTCAGGATAAGCCTCAAATGTTCAGTACCTTTATGTTACAACTTTTGGCTGAGATTTATGGTTCTTTTCCGGAATTAGGAGACAGCGACAGGCCTGAATTGGTCCTGTTTATAGACGAAGCACATGTGGTTTTTGAAAATGCATCAAAATCTTTATTAGATCAATTGGAGAGCATTGTGAAATTAATACGTTCAAAAGGGATCGGGGTATATTTTGTAACGCAAAATCCAAAGGATATTCCCTCCGATGTGCTATCACAGTTAGGCCTGAAGATTCAACATGCCTTGCGTGCTTTTACAGCAAAAGATAGAAAGGCCATCAAATTGGCAGCAGAAAATTATCCGGATTCGGACTATTATGAAACCTCAAAGGTATTGACTGAACTCGGAATTGGTGAAGCCCTGATTTCAGCATTGAATGAAAAAGGAGTTCCTACGCCATTGGTAAAGACCATGTTAAGAGCTCCTATGAGTAGAATGGATATTTTATCAGCTGAGGAGTTAAAAACACAGATAGCTTCCTCTACCATTGCTTCGAGGTATAATGAACATATTGATAGTGAGAGTGCCTATGAGTTGTTAAATGAGAAAATTAAGACAGCAAAAAAAGAAGTTGAAGAAGAGAAGAAGACCGTAGCCAGATCAAAAAAAACAAGTAGAACGAGGATCAACCCTATCATTAAAGTTGTCACAAGTGCTACCTTTATTAGAGGTGTTTTTGGGATTTTGAATAAGGCGTTTAAGAAGTAGTGTTAATGAAATTAAAATTTGCATGATTTGAATTGTGTCTATATATTGTGCAATGTCAAAAAACTAAAAAATTGAAAATGAATAAAATTGTTGGACTGATATTATTATCAATCATCTTTGTACAATGTGGTCAGGATAAGGATACTATGATTCTTAAAAATCAATTGGGAGAAATTACAAAGGATACAAGTCTTGAAGATTTGGACGAGATTTTTAAGAATGATTCGATCGAAAAGCTTCCTGCCAATGCAGAGCTAATAAGAGAATTCAAGGTATTTGGAACAGACGGGAAAACTGAACTGATTTTTTTAACCCGAGTGCATAACGATTCGATCATTGGTTTAGAATTGGTCAAGATCTATAGTGATCGGTATATGACAGAAAAAGGGATCTCTACAAAATCAGTATTTAAAGACGTGGTAGATAATTATTCGATCGATAAGATTGAAACTTCCTTTACCGCTGCGATCCTGTTTGTAAATGAACTGAATGCTACGATCTTATTGAATAAAAGTGATTTGAATCTTGATGAATTTGACATGAGTGAAATACGTGCCGACCAGATTCCTGATAAGGCCAAGATCAATTATATATCGCTTTGGTTTGAATAAAAACACACTGTGAATGTCAAAAAAGAATCTTGTGAAAACTGATCGCTCCAAAATAAAAAGAATACCCAAAAGAGGATTTTATGATCAGGAGACGGTGTATAGGATTCTTGATTTAGAATTTATTTGCCAGATTGGTTTTGTTTATAACGACCACCCTGTGGTGATTCCTACCATTTACGGAAGAAGTGGTGATTCACTGTATTTTCACGGTGCCAATGTGAGCAGAATGCTTCAATCCCTGGAAAAGGGAATTCCAATGTCGATCAATGTTACAAGGACCAATGCCTTGGTCCTGGCAAGGTCGGCTTTCCATCACTCCTTGAATTACGAATCTGTTACACTTTTTGGAACAGCAGAATTAGTGGTTGATGAAGCGGAAAAATTAAAGGCACTACATATTATATCTGATCAGATCATAAAGGATCGATGGGAAGAAGTTCGTTTGCCAAACGAAAAGGAGTTGAATGTTACTAAGGTTCTCAAGCTGAATATTAATGAAGGATCTGCCAAGATTCGTGCAGAAGGAGTAGGGGATGATAAAAAGGATTATGATCTGGATATTTGGGCCGGAATCGTTCCCATTGAACGAAGTTACGG
>CAYQPI010000236.1:0-7929 GCA_964419405.1 uncultured Flavobacteriaceae bacterium | reverse complement strand
CCTAACACTTCTCCTTCAGCATCCACCACTAGCCATTCCTTGTTCACGGTAGCTTTGTTGGCTGATACTGTTCTGTAACTTAATGTGTTCACACGTATTTATTAAAATTAAACATTCCTTCTCTTCAGTTCAAAGAGTTTGCAAAAGTACAACTATTTATTCATTCTGCAAGTAGCTTTTCAGTATATTTTGTTAAAGATGAGAAGAAGCCAAATTATTTAGAATTAGGCCAATAGGTTTAAAATAAATTCGAGGGGTTCGGAGGTGAGGCCCTCGCGACTCACCGCCTCAGTTTGGAGGGGGACACGATTTTTGAAAAGAAATGGTTTTTTATCAATGCGCCTCGAGCCAATCCTGTCCTATACCTAAGTCAACTGTTAGAGGAATAGACATTTTATAGGCGTTTTCCATGGCTTCTTTAAGAATAGGTTTCAAAGTCTCCAGCTCGTCTTGGTGAACGTCAAAAACCAATTCATCATGCACCTGTAATAACATTTTAGTTTTATAAGCGCCTTTTTTCAGGATATCATGAATATTGATCATGGCAATTTTTATGATGTCGGCAGCGCTCCCCTGAATTGGTGCATTCACAGCATTTCTTTCATCCGCCGAACGAACGATGGCATTTCTTGAGTTAATATTCTTTAAATAACGTCTTCTTCCCAAAATGGTTTCAACATAGCCATTGTCTCGAGCAAAATCAACCTGTTTGGCGATATAAGATTTTAAGGTAGGGTAGGTTTCATAATAGGTTTCAATTAATTCTTTGGCTTCTGACCTGCTCAAATCAGTTTGCTGACTGAGCCCGAATGCCGAAACACCATAGATGATACCAAAATTGACTGTTTTGGCATAGCTTCTCTGTTCCCTTGTTACTTCTTCTAAATCGACTTGAAATACCTTGGCTGCGGTTGATTTGTGAATATCCTCACCTCTAATAAAGGAAGATTTCATCTCCTCATCACCGCTCATTTCAGCAATTAATCTCAGTTCGATCTGAGAATAATCGGCTGCCAGCAAGGTGTAATTCTCATCTCTGGGCACAAACGCTTTTCTCACCTGCCTACCACGTTCGGTTCTGATAGGGATGTTCTGAAGGTTTGGATTGTTTGAGCTCAATCTTCCGGTAGCCGCAACGGTCTGGCTATAGGTAGTATGAATTCTTCCTGAATCTTTGTTTACCTCATTTGGCAGGGAATCAACATAGGTGTTTTTTAATTTCACCAATCCTCTCCACTCAAGAATATTATTGACGATGGCATGTTTCTCAGCTAGTTTCGACAAAATTTCCTCACCGGTTTTATACTGACCGGTTTTGGTCTTTTTTGGCTTATCGACTAGTTTCATTTTTTCAAACAGCACAACACCCAGCTGTTTTGGAGAAGCCAGGTTAAAATCAGTATCTGCTTCTGTATAGATCAGTTTTTCGAGTGCTTCAATATCTGAAGTGAGGTCAGTAGACAGTGATTTTAAGTAGTTCTCATCCAGATTGATTCCTTCCATTTCCATCGACGCTAACACTTCAACCAGAGGAATCTCGATATCAGTAAAAAGTTTCGTCAGTTTGTTCTTTTCAAGCTCTTTTTCAAAAAGTAATTTTAGTTGAAACGTGATGTCTGCATCTTCAGCAGCGTATTCAGTTTGCTGGTCCAGCGGAACATCTCTCATAGAGCCCTGGTTCTTTCCTTTTTTTCCGATCAGCGATTCAATCGGTATCGGGCTATACTGAAGGTAGGTCTCTGATAAAACCTCCATATTATGCCTCATATCCGGATTTATAAGGTAATGGGCAATCATGGTATCAAACAAAGGGCCGTTGACCTCAATGTCGTAATTTTTTAAGACCTTGATATCATACTTTAGGTTCTGGCCAATTTTTTCAATGCTTTCACTGGCAAAAAAAGGCCGAAATCGATCGAGTACTGCCAGTGCTTCTTCGGGGTCTTCCGGAATCGGTACATAATACCCTTTTCCTGCTTCATATGAAAACGCGATTCCAACCAATGTTGCTTCCAGGGTGTTTAGGCTGGTTGTTTCAGTGTCAAAACAAACCGAGCTCTGGCCTAATAACTTTTTGATCAATAGCTTTTGCGAAAATTCAGTATTCACAAATTGGTAAAAATGATCCTTGGTCTCGGCATTGGTATATCCTCCTATAGAAGTTGCTGTTGCAGAACCATCACCCGCTCCTGCAGAAAACATATCCAGTTGCTGTCCTGAATCGGTTTCGGGACTTACATTTGATTCTGAGCTACTGGATGTTGCTTCAGTGCCAGGCTCAAGTTTAAAGATTCGATTTAAATTTTCTAATGATCTTCTGAATTCCAGGTCCTGAAAAATTTCGGTTACTTTTTTAAAGTCTGGAGTGTTTAGTTCAAAATCCTCTTCGTGAAATTCTACAGGGCAATCAAGGATGATGGTTGCCAGCTCTTTTGATAAAAGCCCCAGTTCTTTATTGGCCTCCACCTTTTCTTTCATTTTTCCTTTGAGCTCGTGTGTGTTTTCAAACAGGCCTTCCATGCTTCCGTAGGCCTTTAAGAATTTTTTTGCGGTTTTTTCACCAACTCCGGGTAAGCCCGGGATGTTATCCACTGAATCTCCCATCATTCCTAAAAAATCAATCACTTGCTTTGGGTCCTCGACCTCAAACTTTTCCTTCACTTTATCCACATCCCAAATCTCAATCCCATTACCCATTCGTGCAGGTCTGTACATAACCACGTTGTCTGTAACCAATTGGGCAAAATCTTTATCTGGTGTCACCATAAAGGTTTTGTATCCGGCCTTTTCAGCCTGTACAGAAAGCGTACCTATTAAATCATCAGCCTCAAAGCCTTCGATCTCAACTATGGGAATATGCATGGCTTTGAGTATTTCATGTATATAGGGAACGGCAATTTTTATCGCCTCAGGTGTTTCCTGCCTGTTGGCTTTGTATTCAGGGAAGGCTTCGGTTCTTATATGAGATCCACCTTTGTCAAAGGCTACTGCCAAATGATCCGGTTTTTCACGTCGTATCACATCTAAAAGAGAATTGGTGAAACCCATGATGGCTGAGGTGTCCATTCCTTTAGAATTGATTCTGGGGTTTTTGATAAAAGCATAGTAACCTCTAAAAATAAGAGCAAAAGCGTCTAGTAAAAAAAGTCTTTTTTGTGCTGACATTAAGAAATAGTTTAGATCAATGTAAAAGTACAAATTTGTGATTGTGCTTCGAAAAAATATTCGTTTTATTGCTAAATCGTTAATTTTTTGGACTTTATAAATGTTCTTAGGATAAAATACTATATTTGTACGTATAGTATTAAAAACTTCAGTATGACTAAGTTTGGAGAATTAATTGGATCAAAGACCCCCACACTAATTGATTTTTATGCAGACTGGGAGGGAGAGAGTACAAATTTACACTCAATTCTTAGAGATGTAGCGGCTGCTTTAGGTGATAAGGCGAAAGTTGTCAAAATCGATGTCGCAAAAAACGAAACCCTGGCTGCGGCGCTAAGGATTAAAGGAAATCCCACATTTATTATCTATAAAAATGGTGAGATGAAATGGCGACAAACGGGTCAGCAGGATGCAAATACCTTGATTAGTTTGGTTGAACAGTACGTCTGAATCTTTAGAAGGTGAATGCGTTTGCAGGTAGAAAGCGAATGAACATATGAATTTATTTAAGATTGTGGATTTTTGAATGTTGATTTTAGATTAGTTTAGTATAAACTCAACGAAACTAATTAACCTGTTCAGGAAAAATTTCTCCAATCTCCAATCTCCAATCTTCAATCTTCAATCTCAAATCCCCAATCCCCGCCTACCTGCAGGTCCAATCTTAGATTAAGCAAAGCACATTTCACAGCGCCTTGAACGTATAGTCTCTTTCAGAAAAGTGTTCCAAAACCTTGGGTAACACATAATCAAGATTTTTAAAGGATTTATCGCTGTCGTGAAAAACAACAATACTGCCGTTACTGATGTTTTTGATAGTGTGCTCCAGGCATTGCTTTTTATTCAGCCCCTGATCAAAATCTCCACTTAATACATCCCACATAATAATTTTATAGCCTTTTTTTCGCAAGATTTTTGCCTGTACGGGTCTTATTTTACCATGTGGAGGTCTGAATAGTTTTTTGCCTGACCGATCTGTCTCATCCTGCAGGTAGGAATCAGCTTTTAGAATGTTTTTAACATATTTTGAGGTGGGTGTTTTCCACCCTTGTAGATGGTTAAAGGTGTGATTTCCAATGCTGTGATCTCCGTCTTTGATTTTTTGATAAATCTGAGGATATTTTTGGATGTTTTCACCTACGCAAAAAAAGGTGGCCTTTGCATTAAATCTATCTAAAGTATCCAATACCCATGGTGTAAAATCTGGTACCGGACCGTCATCAAAGGTCAGATAAATCTCTTTTTGATTTGTTTTTATCCGCCAGGAATAGTTGTGAAAGAATTTTTGCACCAATCTAGGTGTTTTTACAAGATAAGATCTCATATGAAATTATATTAAAAAACATGATGGGGGCTAACCCAAGATACAAAAAAAACTAGAATTGACACCTTATTCTTCTTCCAGCACCTCTTCAAGGAGTTTAACGGAAACCATGAATTCTTCCTTTAACTTTTCTGAATAGTCTTCAGTGTCATATTCTACCGCAGTTGCAATGATGTATTTGTACAAATCAAGGGTGCCTTCAAGTTCACCAAAGTTCTGTGTCAATTCATAAGAACTCAAGCTGCTGTAATAGAAAATTCTTTCCTTGAAATTTCCAATAAGGAACTCAACGATGTTACGCGCTTTTTCAGGACGATCGATCAAATAGTAGGATTCAATATGTCCGATGACCAATCTAAAATATCCATAAGACTTCATCGGCATTTTTTCAATAGACATATCTAATATCTCCTCAGCACGAACAAAATCTTTTTCTTTGATCAATTCATCAGCCAATCTTCCGAGACTATTTCTAAATGAGATTCCATTCTTTCTGGTTTCCGGATCAAAATAAATGTCACCATTGGAGTTTTTCCAAGACCATTTCTTCACATTGGCATACATGGTTTCAGTATCAATTCTTCCCATATCCATAAAACTTTGCTGCGCCAGCGGTGTTCTGATTGGAACAAATTTATAGGCCAGACCATCGAGTTGCAGGTAATCTTTCAGCCAGATATATTCTTCAGCAGCCTGAGCACCCCCTGTGAAATACAAGGGTCTTTCCCAGTTATTATTAGCTAGAATATCTAGCATCAGGATTCTGTTTTTGATCAAGGCCGACTCCGAAATTTGAATATCGATATAAGGTACGATCAAGGCCGAATCTTTTTCTGCAACAATACCATTTTTTAAAACGGCTTCCTTGTCTACCATGATTCTTAACTTGGATGTAGGGTAGACTTTTTCAGGATGTCCGGTATCTTCAAAGTCAATCATGGTCCTGCTGTCCTTACTTTGAATCCATTTCATAAAGAATTTGATATCCATCACCGAATCCTTGAATTGTGGAAAGGCATATGGATAGAAATAGGCCACATCTAAGGATCCTTCTTTATAATCACTGTGATTCAATTGCGAAGGAATAGGATCTGCCTTGTACGTTTTTCTTTTTTGCTGATCGATATACCAGTCTTTGGCAAACAGACTTGTATTTACAAGCTTAATATCAGTTCTATAATCTTCAACCTCCTGCATGTACCACAAAGGGAAGGTATCATTATCACCAATCGTAAACATGATGGCATTTTCCTGGCAAGAATCCAGGTATGATTTTGCATTGTTCCAGGTTGTGTATTTACCCGATCTGTCATGATCGTCCCAATTCTCATTGGCCATCAATACCGGTACTGCCAGCAAACAAATACTGGTTACAACGATGGGCATGACAGGGGTCTGTATTTTGGTTTTTAGTTTCTCATAGAGTGCCAATACGCCAAAGCCTATCCAGACCGCGAAGACATAAAAAGAGCCAACAACGGCATAGTCTCTTTCTCTGGGTTCAAAAGGTTTAGGGTTGGTATAAAATACAATGGCCAATCCTGTAAAAGCAAAAAAGAGCAGTAAAACATAGAAATTGTTGACATCTCTTTTTAAATGAAAAATCAAACCGATCAAACCAAGGATCAGCGGTAAGAAATAATACTTGTTCCTACCTTTATTCTCTGTAATTTCACTTGGTAAGTTTTGTTGAGAACCCAGTCTTGCTTCATCTATCGGATCGATTCCACTCAGCCAATTTCCATGATTGTCAAGATTTCCTTGAATATCATCTTGCCTCCCTACAAAATTCCACATAAAATAGCGACCATACATATAGCCGAATTGATAGGTCACCATAAAACTTATGTTTTCAGCAAAGGTCGGACGCCTTTTTGATCTTTGAGGAATGCCTGCAACCGCCTTGTAATTTTGCACAACAGAAGGAGTAGGGTCTACCATTCGAGGAATGATTCCTTTGTGTTTTGAGTTGTAATTAGGCAGCGCGTCTTTATAGTTGTTGACAATCACATATTTGCCAGCCTTTTCATCTTTTTCATACTTGGGCTTGGCATCTCTGGTTGGATTTTCTTTATCGCGATCACCGGTCTGAGAATAATAAGATCCATAAAACACATTGGCATCACCATATTGCTCCCTGTTATAATAAGCCAAAAGTTCACGTGCACTTGAAGGGTTATTTTCATTAATGGTAGTGTCTGCGTTGGCTCTTATGGGTAGCATCAACCATGATGAAAAGCCGATCATGATAAAAATCACCGATAACAACAATAAATTTGCCGTATACATTTTCTTTTTTCGGGTGTGTTTTAAGCCCAAATAAATCAGCGCTACTAAAATGATTCCTGCGATAATACTTCCTGAATTAAAAGGTAATCCGAGCGTGTTGATAAAGAACAGCTCAGAGGCACTAAAAAATCTCAGGGTGAAAGGGAAAAGGAATTTAAAGACAAATGCCAGGACGAGAATGGAAACGATATTGGCAAGAATAAACTGTTTTAAATTCAGTTCAGGATACCTTTTATAGATGTAAATAAATACAATGGATGGAATCACTAAAAGCGATAAAATATGAACTCCAAATGATAGTCCTACGATAAAGCTGATCAATAAAAGCCATTTATTTCCTCTGGGTTTGTCCATTTCTGCTTCCCAGTGAATGGCCAGCCAAAACAACAGGGCCATTAAGAAAGATGACATGGCATACACCTCTGCTTCAACCGCACTGAACCAAAAACTATCTGAAAAAGTATAGGCCAGTGCACCCACAAGGCCGCTTCCTAAAATGGCAATGGAACTGGATTTCGTTAATTCTCCTGAACTTTTTTCAACTACTTTCTTGGCAAGGGCCGTGATGGTCCAGAAAAGGAAGAGAATCGTAAAGGCACTCGCCAGGGCAGACATAAAATTCACCATCATGGCAATCTGCTCAACATCGGAGGTGAACATGGCAAAAAATGCACCCATCATCTGAAATAAAGGAGCCCCTGGAGGGTGTCCAACTTCCAGTTTGACTGAAGTTGCAATATATTCACCACAATCCCAATAACTAACAGTAGGTTCAAGGGTTAGAACATAGGTTAATAAGGCAATTCCGAAGGTAAGCCAACCTAAAATAGTGTTGTATTTTTTATAATCGAAAGACAGCATAGACACATTTTAAAACTGAGGCGAATTTAGTAAATTAAATGGAAACCGCTCGGAAATTATAGCTTGGAGTAAAAAATCAAAAAAACTCATTTGTCAAACAAAAACTTTGTATTAAATTTGCGCCTGCTTAATCAAATGTGATTTTGCAATGAAATATTGACCCATAGTGTAACGGTAGCACTCCGGTTTTTGGTACCGTCAGTCAAGGTTCGAATCCTTGTGGGTCAACACAATTAGAAAAATCCATTGTAGCTTACTATGATGGATTTTTTCTTTTTTAAATAGAATCA
>CAYQPI010000235.1:0-3123 GCA_964419405.1 uncultured Flavobacteriaceae bacterium | reverse complement strand
CCACCTGCTCCGATAATAATGATACGCATGATCTATTTTTTCATAAAAATAAGAATTCTTCTGAAAAAATGGGTGACGATATGTGCTCTAATCTCAATACATGTTACGATGGTTATCTTAATTATTTATAGGAAATATGATAAAGGAATACTCATAAGAATGATCCTTTAGTACATATTCAGGATGCGTTCTGGCGCCCCAGCTATTATCTCCTCCAACTCCCATTTGCCGGTAGTCAATGGTCACGGTAGTAAGATCTCTTTCGATGACATCGGTGGTGTGACGATTCTTTACATCGGTACCTTGGTGATGCCTGCCATCCGTTCTTTCCAGCGATTCAAAATCTTCCATCAGCTGATGATGCGCACTAAAGTCTATGGTTGGAGCTCCAATAATCTTAAGGCCTTTATTTTTGTCTTTATTGGTCAAAGAGAACCAACGTGTATCAGTTTTATTTCCATTTTCCTGAGGTCTGATATAGGGCCAGTATTGTTCTGAAACACTTCCAGAATATATCCCCAGAGGTGCGCCGGTTTTTCTGTCCCAGTAGCTTTCATGTGGCCCTCTTCCATACCAGGTCAACTCCTTCATTTCAGCATTTAGGATGAGTTGAAGACCAATTCGTGGTGTTTCAGCCATAGCCCTGTTTTCCTTTTTCAAGGCATAGGAAACTTGTATGGCCCCATTACCATTGACCTTGTAATTCAGTGTCAGCTCGGCCATAGGCTCATTATTTTCATTTGAAAATGAGTAGGCAACATTCACTATGGCAAAACCTTTTTCTGAATGAGAATGTATGGCTTTCAACGTTCTATTCTTAGTTGTAAAACGCCAATCTTTTGCCCGTTTATGCATGTCATTTCCAAAATCATTGTCGATAGGAGCCCGCCAAAAATTTGGTGTAAAACCCTGACCATCTTTTAAAATATTTTCCTTATCAAGTATCAGTTCTTTCATGATCCCATCTGCCTTATTGAAACTGATTTTTAAGGCCTTATTACTTACAGTGATGGATTGTTCATCTTCACTTAGGATGACCTTATTGTCAGTAAATGGTATTTGAATTGATTCAGGATTGGTCAGTACAAACTGTTCCCAGGCAACACTGTGATTTTCAGGTATTAACCCTTCGGATGTTTTTGTCAATACTTTGGATGTCAGAATGTGCTCTGAAGAGTCATCGGCATCATAATTCAATGGCAAGCGAGTTTTAAATGTACCTCCAGGCGACGTGGAAAGTTCATCAATTCTTCCTGAATCAACTTTTCTGCCATCTTTTAAAAGTTCCCATTCTAAGTAAAAATTGTTCAGATTTGTAAAATGGAAGTTGTTTATAAGTTCCAGTTCCTGTTGTTCATTAAATGAAAAATCAATGAATTGATGCACTTTTTTAACCTCCATCAACGAAGGTTTTGGAGTTCTGTCTGGATTTACCAAACCATTGATGCAAAAATTCCCGTCAGAAGGGACATCACTAGGTCCAAAATCACCGCCATAAGCCCAAAATTCAACACCTTGCTCGTTTGTTTTGATCAGACCTTGGTCTACCCAATCCCAAATAAATCCTCCTTGAAGAACATCATATTGCTTCATCATATCCCAGTATTCTTTAAAATTCCCAACACTGTTACCCATGGCATGGGCATATTCACAGAGAATATATGGCCTGTCTTTATGAGTTTTAGCATATGATTCAAGCTGGTCAATTGTAGCATACATTGGCCCAACGATATCCGTATTTCTATTTAATCCAGCTTGTTCAAATAAAACATACCTCTTAGGATCTCGTTTCTTGATCCAGTCATATCCTTCATAAAAAACAGGTCCGTTTCCACATTCATTTCCCATTGACCAAATAATAATTGAAGGATGATTCTTATCTCTTTCAACCATATTTTTTATTCTTTCCATATGGGCTGCTTTCCATTCCGGTCTGTATGCTACATGCTGAATGGTATCAAAACTTCCCTGATGTTCAGCACCCATGCCATGAGACTCTATATTTGCCTCGTCAATTACATACAGTCCATAGCTATTACACAACTCATAAAATCGTTCAGGTTGAGGATAATGAGATGTTCGGACAGCATTGATATTGTGCATTTTCATTGTTTTAATATCCTTTATCATCGTAGCTTCATCCATATAATGACCTGTACGGTCATGATGTTCATGAAGATTCACACCTTTCAGATATACTTTTTTACCGTTAATCTTTAATAGGCCATTCTCAATCTTGACATTTCTAAAACCCACTTGCGTTGAGATGTGTTCCAGGTCTTGACCATTTTCATCTTTTAATGAGATAAGCAATTGGTAAATAGTAGGTTTTTCGGCGCTCCATGCTTCAATGTTTTGGATATGTTCATTTAGAATGAAGTGACTTTTTTCTTCAATAGGAGCCATTAATTTTTGCTTGTTCAAAACCACCTTACCATCTGCATCCAGCAATTCGATAGAAATCGATAATTGTTCAGCACTGTCGTTTTTAAGCAGCACATCTAAGGAAAGAACGCCAGTTGTGTAGTTATTTGTCACATCTGCTCCAATCTCAAAGTCAATAATATGTTTTTTGGGACGGCTCAGAAGATAGACATCTCTTGTAATTCCGGCCAGTCTCCAGAAATCCTGATCTTCAATATAACTTGCGTCTGACCATTTAAATACCTCTACGGCAAGAACATTTTCACCTTCAACAATATGCTCATTGATCCTAAATTCTGCAGGGGTTTTACTATCTTCACTATAGCCCACTTTTTGACCATTAATCCAGATGTTCATGGCAGAGCTCACGGCACCAAAATGAAGGAAAACATCCTTGTCTAACATTTCCTGATTCACCATAAAGGTAGTTCTGTATGAACCCACCGGATTGTAATGGTCTTGAATAACGGGAGGTGTCTTATCATGGGGATATTTCACATTGGTGTAAATAGGATATCCATAGCCCTGAAGCTCCCAATTTGATGGTACATCAATTTTTTTCCAGTCTGTGGCATCATAATCTGTTTTGTGAAAACCAACTGGTCTGTCTGCGGGTTTATCTACGAAATTGAATTTCCATTTTCCATTCAAGGATGTGTAAAACACAGATTTATCTGATTCGTTCTTTAAGGCCTTGTC
>CAYQPI010000234.1:0-2876 GCA_964419405.1 uncultured Flavobacteriaceae bacterium | reverse complement strand
GCCTGCATAAATTCATCAGACAATCTCACAGAAATATTAGCTCCCGTAACCTTGGTAAGGTCTTGTTTAATGGTTATAAACTCCTCAATGTCAGGATGTGCAATATCCATGGTGAGCATCAAAGCTCCACGCCGTCCGTTTTGAGCTACTTCTCTGGTGGTCCCTGAAAAACGGTTCATAAAGGAAACCGCCCCGGTAGTTGAGCCTGCCGCATTCGAAACTTTGGCATCTTTGGGTCTCAGATCAGAAAGATCCACTCCTACTCCACAACGTCTCTTAAACAATTGGGCCATTTGCTGGTCTGTATAAAAAATTCCTCCATAGGAATCAAAAACCGGTGGAATTACCACACAGTTTGAAAGAGATGCTATAATCTCATGGTTACCCAAACCAAACATAACGCTCCCTTGAGGGATTACATATTTAAAATCTTTGAACAAACCATAAATGGCTTTTTCACTTAACTTCTTTCTACCCTTACCATATACCGAAAGGCCTTCTTTGCTCGTTTTTATTTTGTTATACCGCGCTTCTACACGACCAAATTCTTTCGCCATTCTTTGATGCATATCATCAGGCGTCAATTCTGCATAAGTCCCGTCGCTTTTTTTGACGGCGTATTTATTAATCCATGTAGTTGCTGCAAGCTCATCACCCTTAAAGTATGATAATGAACTACTTAACACTTCTTCATAGCTATACACTCCTTTTGTAACTTTTTCTTCTACCATAATTTTAAATGTAATTTGTGTTTGATCGGGGACTTAAAATTAACACAAAACAGAAGTTTAAATCCAAGCATTTTTAATAATTATTAACAAAACATGGTTAACATTTTTTAATCATTTTGTAAGTCAAGTAAGACGGTGTTTTTAGATGATTTTGATAAAAAATCAAATTTTATATACATGAAAAATGGAATAAATTTCTTAATTTTTAGCAGTAATTTATCCTCATGAACTACCGTTCCAAAATCTTTATATATGCTGGTGTCTATGCGCTTTTAGGCTTGTTTTTAGGAAAACTCATGTTCTCGAATTATGTTAATTCCGCTGCAGGATTAAATTTGTTACCCATTAATTTCTTCCAGTTTCTTTTATTCGGTATGGCCGTCATCACCTTGTTGATTACCCTGCTTACAAGCTTTATTTTAGTGAAAAGATCAAAACAGGAGCTCAGCTTTAAAAAAAGATTCAATTTACTCATCCCTTGTTTTATCGGTCTGTTGATCATCTTTTTCTTAATTACAGGTGATTATAGTCATTTGATAGCCCCTGTATCCATGATGCTTTATGGCCTGATTTTATTAAACCTCAACAGATTTGTGAGCAGTAGGTTGCTTCGACTAGGTATTACCATTCTATTGATTGGAATAGGGACCCTGTTCTTTCAAAAGTGGCATTGGGAGTTATTAATTTTGGTTTTTGGAATCCTTCCATTAGCATTCGGAATCCTGATCAAATTAAAACCTTCCAGGCATAACTAACTACTCTTTGCCATCCACAAAATCTTGCAAATAACGATAACGCTCTGTCAGCTTACCTCCTTGGGTCATTCTGGCTCTTTGTAATATCCCATCCTTATCCTCATTAAAAAAAGCAGGAATTACATGGGTAACAAATTTTTCACTAAAGCCCTGCGATGCATCTCTTGGTAATTCATTGGGCAGATTGTCAACAGCCATGACAGCAATGGCTCCTGTGTTCATAAAGTTCACCTCCGCTTCTTTGTCTGGGTCATAGCCATAAATTGGATCTGCAATAGTTGATGCACGCAAGGTAGAAGCCACAGGACCATCAATATCACAACTTATATCTGCTACTACCTGAATTTTAAAATCATCCTTTTTGGCATCCTCACGTGTAAAGAGATACGGAGCACCAGTAGCATAAAAATGGCCGGCTATATACACATCACTTACTCTGGCAAAACGATAAAAATCACTGGCATAGGCTTCTGGATGAGCAAAAAAGTCAAACATATCGTGAACAGATTCATCTATTCGATAATTATAATCCAATACATCTATCTGACAATAAACGGGCTCATCAAATTCTTTGTTTAAATAGTCCTCGACCTGAACCTCTTTCAGGCCCATACCATCCAACATTTCTTTGGCACCATTACTCACACGACCCTTTCCACTCAATACTATTTTTATATTTGGTAGTTGAATCTTTCTTAATTCCTGTATAAGATGTTGCTGGTCATCCAATTGTTCTGCCTTTGGCAGCTGAAAAGAATCATTTTTTAGTCCATAAGCGCGTATTCCATTGTAAGCACCTACGATACCAGCATAGCGCCCGAATGCCACCAATCTGATCTCTTTTTGATCTGTGATCACCTCATGATCATACAATTCTATATTTTTTTCCAGTATTGCCCTTAGCAAATCCCTGTTATAGGGTTGTTTTTTGATCGTATGAGAAAAAAAGAAATACTTCTTATCAGGTATCAAAGCATCTATAGGCACTTCCTTAACACCTAAAAGCACATCAGCAGCGCTGACATCATCAGTAATTTCAATACCAGCATTGCGGTATTCTTGATCCGCATAGGTTCTATTCGCACTGGATTCAGCAACAATATCAATATCTTCAAAGGTTTCCTTAAGTGACTTACAGGCTTTGGGTGTGAGTACCACTCTCTTGTCAGGTGGGTTCTTTCTTTCTTTGATGATACCAAATTTCATATATTTCTCCGTTTTAAAAAGGTGACAATATTTCCTAATTCCAGGTTTTGGAACAGTCTTTGCGCTAAGGTATTTGGAATTGCACAAATGCACAAGGAATCGACTTGAATTTTATACATTTGCAGTCTAATGTTCTTTACATTTTGGGGATGACTGGTTTTGACAGCGAGATCAGTTGAAATAT
>CAYQPI010000233.1:0-22248 GCA_964419405.1 uncultured Flavobacteriaceae bacterium | reverse complement strand
AAAACCTCCATCAATAGGAATGACGACTCCGGTGACGAAAGACGCCCCTTCTCCGCATAACCACAATGTGGTACCAATAAGATCTTCCGGTTCTCCGAATTTCCCCATCGGTGTTTGTTCAATAATCGTATTTCCTCTTGCTGTTAATTCTCCATTTTCGGTAGTTAAAAGCGACCTGTTTTGGTTTGTTAAAAAGAACCCCGGAGCCAAGGCATTGACTCGGATACCAACTTTTGAAAAATGAACAGCCAGCCATTGTGTAAAATTCGATACGGCCGCCTTGGCGCCGCTATAAGCTGGAATTTTGGTTAACGGCGTAAAAGCGTTCATTGACGAAATATTGAGAACGCTGCACCCTTTTTTACCTACCATATCTTTGGCAAAAACCTGGGTAGGAAGTAAGGTGCCTATAAAATTAAGGTCAAAGACAAATTTGATACCGGCCGGATTGAGATCGAAAAATGTTTTAAAGCCTTCTTCCGAATTAAATAGGTCTTCTTCCTTTAAGTGAGGAGTGGAAGTAGTACCTAAAGGATGATTTCCACCGGCCCCGTTGATCAATATGTCACAAGGTCCTAATTGCTTATTCACTAATTTCTTTGCCTTTTCCAGAGATTCTTTCTCCAATACATTTGCCATCACTGCAATGGCATTTCCGCCATTCGATTTAATTTCATCGGCAACTTTGTTGGCGGCCTCAATTTTAAGATCCAAAACGGCAATTTTATGCCCTTCTTCTGCAAGGGCTTTGGCCAAGGTGCTGCATAATACACCACCGGCCCCGGTTAACACTATTACTTTGTTCATAGATCTATGTCTAAAAATGCATTCTTAGATTCGATTTATTCTGTTTGAAAAGAGAAAGAAATCGATAAAAATACTTGTACTACTCAAATGTAATAAAATTTTCGTGTTCGCACACGTAAATTCATTTATTTTTCATAATTTGGCTATATAGAAGGTCAATATAAGCAGAGATTCTCTCTGTTTTTAATCTGATAATTGTGATAATTCGCGTGCTACAATGATTACTATAAAAATAATTGCTAAAGAAGCTCAGGTATCTGAAGGAACTGTTGATAGGGTCTTGCACAAAAGGGGAGGGGTATCAAAAAAGACGGAAGATAAAATTAAGCGAATTCTCAAAAAACACAATTTTCAAGTAAACCCGGTTGCAAGGGCCCTTGCAACGAAGCAAAAATTCAAATTATGTACCTTGATACCCAATTTTGAAAAGGATAATTTGTTTTGGAAATCTCCCTATCAAGGTATTGTAAAGGCTAGTGCAGAAGTGAAAAATGTTGGAGTTACTATTAATAACTTTTTTTTCGACCAGTTTGATCCTGCCTCTTATTTAGAGCAGTTTGAAGCCCTTGTCAATGAAAAGCCATCGGCGGTCATCATCGTTCCAACTTTTGCTAAGGAAACAAAAAAGGTGGTGGAACGACTGGAGGAATTACATATTCCATATCTTTTTTTGAATATTGATTTGGAAGGATTCAATAATATCTCATTTATAGGTCAGGACTCATATATGGGTGGTTATGTTGCTGCCAAATTGATGCATTTAAGTATTGGAGAAAAAGCGGAGGTACTCATCGTTGAGTCAAGGGCAAATGTTCATAATTACTATGCGATTTCTAAAAGAATAGAAGGGTTTACGAGCTACTTTGAAAAGAATAAAATACGTATTGAATGCCAAACGTTGAGAATTGATCACCTCAATGATGCCGTATATACTCATGAACGATTGAATTCCTATTTAAAACAACAGCCACAGATCAAGGGCATCTTTGTGCCTTCGAGCAGAGTAGCTGCCATTGTGGGATCTGTTGAAAAGAATTCAGTCGAAAAATATCAGGCTATTGGCTTTGATGATACAGAACAAAATATTATCTGTCTAGAGAACGAATCAGTTTCTTTTTTAATTTCTCAAAAGCCTTTTGAGCAGGGTTATGAATCCATCCAGGTTATCACAGATTATCTAACAAAGCAACTCCGGCCGGCCACCAAGATCTATTCACCCATTGAGATCCTTACCAGAGAAAACGTGAGGTATAATAAAAGAACAGAAATCAGCGATCAATGATATTTGCAGCTTAAATGATGAGTCACAATTTCAATTTGCCAGAGTGTTGATTCGTTTTTCTCGGTTTAGTTTTTCTTATCTTAGTTTTCTGAACCATGAGATGCGATCTCAACTAAACTCTTTTAAGATAATGGTCAAGTTACAGCCGCAGGAAATCGAAAGCAGGATAAAGCATATTGATGCTGCCTGGAGTCTGAATGGCGCATCTATCTCTCGAAACTTCCAATGTAAAAATTTTGTCGAAGCCTTTTCTTTTATGTCGGCTGTCGCATTGATGGCCGAAAGAATGAACCATCATCCCGATTGGTCAAATGTGTATAATAGGGTGCAAATAGAGTTAAGTACTCATGATGTTGGTGGACTGAGTAACAATGATTTTGATTTGGCAACTGAGATTGATTCGATCTTTAAAAGATTTAACCTATTATGAAAAAGACATTGGATAGCTCCCTTAGGTTTAGCAATGGTAGCCTTATGAAGAACAGATTCATGCTGGCTCCACTAACAAATCAGCAAAGTCATGAAAACGGCCAGTTATCGGAACAAGAGTTCCATTGGTTAACCATGAGGGCAGAAGGACAGTTCGGTTTGGTGATGACCTGTGCATCTCATGTGCAGGCCATCGGAAAAGGTTTTTCTGGTCAGTTAGGCATTTTTGATGATATGCATATTGAGGGGCATCAAAGGTTGAGTGCAGGTATAAAAAGCTATGGTAGTCTGGCAGTGGTTCAACTGCATCATGCAGGAATGCGTTCACCCAGAGAAGTGATTGGTGAGTCTCCGGTGTGTCCGTCTGAAAATGAAAAAACAGGAGCAAGAGGCTTATCCTTAAGGGAAGTAGAAATACTAAGGAATGATTTTATTGATGCGGCTGTTAGAGCACAAAAAAGCGGCTATGATGGGGTAGAGGTACATGGGGCACATGGCTATATTTTAACTCAGTTTATCAGCAAAGCGATTAATCTGAGAAATGATATTTATGGAGGCTCATTTGAAAACCGATGCAGACTTTTGATCGAAATTATTGATGGCATTAGAAAGTCTTGCGGCGAAAATTTTTTATTGGGCGTGAGGTTATCTCCTGAAAAATTTGGAATGGATTTAAACGAAATCAAATCTTTAAGTCAGCAATTGGCTAAAGACGGGAAAATCAATTTTTTGGATATCTCCCTCTGGGATTCATTTAAACTGCCTGAAAATAGTAAACAACAGCACCTGACTTTGCTGGATCATTTTACCAGCCTTGATTTGAAACAGGTCAATCTTACCGTAGCAGGTAAAATAAGAAATGGTAGGGATGCTAAAAAAGTGTTAGAGTCAGGAGTTGATTTTGTGACTATTGGGCGTTCTGCTATTTTGCACCATGATTTTCCTGCCAGGGTAATCAAAGACCCTGGTTTTATGCCAATTGAAACACCCGTTTCAAGAGAACATTTACAACAAGAAGGGTTGAGTGATATGTTTATTGGTTATATGAAAAGATGGCCGGATTTTGTAGCAGAAGATGACTAAACTCAATACATTATCAGAGCAGCTTTTGCTAGCCGTTAAAAAAGAGGATCCATATAATGCCATTGTTCAACAATTGGCTGCTGTTAGCCCTCAGAAATTACAAGAAGAACTTTTCGATGACCAAAGGAAAAATGCCTTTTGGATCAATATCTACAATGCTTCTTTTCAAATTTTAAGAAAGTATCAAGGGCTTGGTCAACCTAAGATCTATACCGAGAAGCAACTTACTATTGCCGGACATCCCATAAGTCTTGATGATGTGGAGCACGGAATTTTAAGACGCTACCGCTATAAGTATTCTTTGGGCTTCTTTGCCAATCCTTTCGTTTCAGGTCAGGTTAAGAAATGGGCCGTGAATCACATCGATTTTCGAATTCATTTTGCCTTAAACTGCGGGGCCGTCAGTTGTCCTCCTATCGCCTTTTATTCAGTGAACGAATTAGAGGAACAGCTTGAAGTAGCTTCTCATGCATTTATCAAAGGCGAGACTCAAATTGATGACAAAAAGAGAATACTTCATGTCAGCAGGTTATTTCTTTGGTTTTTTAATGATTTCAATCGAAGGAATGGTATTCGGAAATTATTAGCTAACTACCTCGATCAGGACTTCTCAGATTATACATTAAAGTTCAATCCGTATTCATGGGAAGAGTTTTTGGATAATTATGCCGAGGAAAGGTTCTAATTTGACAGGGTTCTGCAGCGGGAACGATCAATGAAAAACCCGAAAAAAGGGAAAAATCAATTCAACATCTGTCAAGTAACCAATGAAAAAGTTTACTGTTGATTCGCTGAAGTAAGGTTTCATTTGTTGAGTTCTTCGTTGACTATGCCCTTTGTTTTTTGAGTATCTTCAAGTGTAGATGACATTACTCCATGAAAAAAGTCTCTTTGAACCTTAGTTGTCAGAATCATAGATTTAAAATAGGTATCAGAAATGACCAGCTCATAATTATAAGGAGCATAAATAATTCTATCTCCTCCTGAAGAAGGAGAAAAGTGTTTTAGTAAATAATCTGTTTTATGTTCCCATATGCTCCAATTAAATGAAAGCATCATTGCCGAAAGCGAATCTTCATATAAATGAAGTATACTATTTTTGACCTCTTTGTTTCTGATAATGTCTACACCTCTGTTTTTTAATGTTTCATATCCGACCTTTTTTATTTGAATATTAGTAAAAGGGTCAAGAACGGCTCGGTGTAAGGATCTTCCAAAGAGTTCAGGATCTCTTGATTTTGTTTCAATTAAGGAAAGAATAGTATCTGTAAACTTATTTTGTAATTTGACTCTTTCAATAGCTTCAATAAGATCTGTTTCAATCTCGGTTATATTCTCAAGAATCTCTAAAAGAGTTTCTCTTTCTAAAATTCGCATCTTTTGCCTTTCGTTCCAGTTATTGATTTGCAGCGCAATGAGTATCCCAATGACTACCAACACAATCTCGCCAATGGCATATCTACTATACCTGAAGAATTGATTGTCCTTGGCTAGACGGTAGCGTATTTTTCGGAAGAAGGGGAGCATGTTAAAGGTTTCAAATTTTCAATTTTTATTTATTTCAGAATTGATCAATGCTATCAATTTAGTTTGAATCTTAAATAGTTCTTTTGTTTTTTTAGCCAATTCATCTGCATTTATAGTACGCAGCAAAATAAGATTTTCAAATTCAGGACTTTGCAGCATTTTATCAATTGGGAACTCATGTTTGCTTGCCTTAGAAACATTTGCTCCTACTGAAACAGCCCAGTTTTTAAATGGATAATGTTTAGTTAAATATGGATTTAAACTAGTAATATTTTCTTCTCGAATATATGATGCTATCCGATTGTAGTTTGCTAATTCTGACTTCCATTTGTTAAGTATGTCTACCAATTCTTGGTTGCTAATTTTAGTAATTTCACCTGAAGAAAAGATAGAATTGATTGCTCCTGATTTTGGCTCGTATTCAATGACCCAAAGTGCGCTGGCGATAGCATAATTAATAGAATCAGTTTTTTCTTGCATGAGTTTAGGTCCTAATGATTTTAATAAACCTTTTAGATGCGAAGTCGTGCCCTCATGGAATTCTAAAAAGTTTTTCAATTCGGTTTGATTATAAAGAAAGTCAGACCTCAAATTTGATAGAAGAACCTTTTCAGCTTTTCTGGTTTTCCGTTCTTCATTCCAATTATTGATTTGCAAGGCAATCAATATACCCACCACGACAAGAACAATCTCCCCTATGGCGTATCGAGAGTACTTGAAGAACTGATTATTCTTAGCGAGTTGGTAGCGTATTTTACGGAAGAAGGGAATCATGTTCTTGCTTTTTGCTTAGGGTTTAAAACAATGTCTATTGTTTTTATAATTGATTTGGATTGTTCAATATGCTCCCTTAAGATGTCATTTATAAAATTCTGTTTCCAATTAATTCTTTCATGTAAATAGTTTACATAGAAACTCTCATGAGTAGCGACGAAATAATTAAAATTTTTTTCCTCTCCTGTATAGGTTTTCCTTAATTCCCATCGATATCCTTCATGAGCTCTAACTTGAACATCATTCATTTTTGATGTTATTTCAAGTCTTCGATTGATACTGATGTCATAATACTTGGTCAATTCTCTTTTCAATGTTTTAGATGCTAGTTTTTCAAAACCGATATTTTTTAGTGTTTCATAGGCAGATTTATTGACATATAGATGTTCAAAATAGGTTATGCTGACAAAATTTAAGGTGTCATTATTGGGTAGGTCTAATTCTAAATGACGAATCAAATTCTTAATATCTTTTATATGCTGAATCTGAATTTCAATTTCATTTTGACTGAGTTGAATATCATTTTTGAGGTTCTCTTTTAGTTCGAGAATTATTTTATTTTCAATTTCTTTATCTTTCTTTCCTTCATTCCAGTTATTGATCTGAAGAGCAATGAGTATCCCTACAACTACAAGTACTATCTCCCCAATGGCATATCTTGAGTACTTGAAGAACTGATTGTCTTGAGCCAGGCGCCATCGTATTTTTCTGAAAAATGGGAGCATCTACTAAGTTTTATAACTAAATATAGCATCAGTAGTTCAGGTGAAATAATGGTTAAGGACGAACGGTATCAAATCACTTCCGAAAGCAATTAATTATTTATCGAGATGTTTATTTGGGTATCAGATCAGGATCGGAACAGGGAGAATGGATGGCAGGGGTATTGAACGTATTGGAGCATGGGCTTAGATGAAATGATTAAGGAGTTGGAGGAATTATTCATAAATTTATATTCCAATTCAAAACTTTATGAAAAAACTACTTCTAATTACATTTGCACTTTTAGTAAGTACAGTTCAAGCCCAATGGACGAAAGCAGATTTTGAGGAGATATTTAAAGAATATGATTACAAGAAGAGTCCCTCTTTTGAGGAGTACCATTTTCAATTAAAGGGAGGTGTTCCAGAGGACTTTAAATATAGTTGGTGGAAAACCAGCAAGCGACCAGAATTAAGAGATGAAAGTATTCTAATTTACATTGAAGATACGCAAATTATGATTTTGTATGAGGATATACTCGACCTTGAATACTTTGTCTCTGATTTTCAACGGATCAAAGGTGAAGTATTTAATAGAGGACTTTGGCAGCTAAATCTAAAAATAGCAGTTAAAAAACATGATGATTAGATTTCAAAATTCCGAGTAAAAGCTGCAATTTGCAATTTGAGTCTTCGATATTTAGCGTTCAGAGTTCAGAGTTCAGAGTTCGGAGTGCGGTATTGGAAATTCAAAGAGGATTATTTCATGATCCTTTGAGCTCCGTTTTGAAAAAGAAAACCTACAATCAAGCGACGCTTGATCTGGTTTTTTATTTGTCGATCACTTACTCAAATAAATTTGAGCCGCGATCTCCAAATAAAAAACCCTCCGCTCAAATGAGCGGAGGGTTTTCTTTCATATGTGACCTCGACAGGGTCATAGCTTATAGTGTAATTGACTTATAACCAGGAAATTAAATACATTCCTCATTCCATGGTCTCGAATTGAGCACCATTCTAAAACATGTTTCAATTTAAACAATTATTAGTACATTCCAAAACAAAGAGAAATCAACTTTAAAAAATGAGTTTAATTAAAGACGAATCATATTACCCAAATGGCCAGTTGTCATTTAGATTTTACATGAAGGAAATTAAAGAGATTGTCAAACCTCAGGAGACTTATGGAAATTTTTACTGGTTGATATTTGGAGCTAGAAAAGAACCTAATTTTCTCTCTACGTTGCAAGATCAATTTAGGGAAAGATTAAAATTCTTGACCGGTTTAGGATTGGAGGAACTTGCTAATCAGGATGAGATATTATATGACCAATCCTTTAAAAGCCATTCTGTAAGTTTGAATTGTAAATCATACCACGAAAATGGTCACTTGAAGTTTGAATATACATTTGAGAATTCAGAACGACCTTTTTTGGATTCAGGAGTTGAAATATTTGAGCTTTTTTATGAGGATGAACAACCGAAGTTTCGATTCAGATATGAGATTGACGAAGAAGATGGAGCGACAGGGAGCTATCGGATGTTTTATAACAATGGACAGCTGAAGGAAGAAGGAAGCGTCTTTGTCGATGGAGCTTCACTGGAGCGATATACAAAGAATGGAGACTTATCCATAAGCTATGAATATTGAATCTATCCATTTTCAAATCTTCGATATGAATAATTTTGCAACTAATCTATCCGATTGTGATCTAACCAGTGAACAGTAATATGCTTTTACCTTTTCTCATTAGTAACCGTATTATTATACCCAAAACTATATTTGGCAGAGAACTGTAACCTATTAAAGCTGCCGTCAATATCATTGTTCGCCAGGGCCCTGTAACCATGCATGTATTCAACCCCGAACATCATTACCCTTGAAGGAGTAAATTTCAGGTTAGCCGACACACTATAAGCTCTATCGTTAGCCTCTTCACTTACCAAGTCCATGTCATTAAAGGCTTGAAATGCTGAAACATTAAAACTTGATGACCATTTCTCAGGCTTCCAGTAATGGTTGTAAGCAAAGTATCCATTCAAGGACCCGATTCCATTAATGTTCTCATTTTCGTCCAACACACCTCCTGCTGTGAAACCAAGCGCAGTATAGCGACCCAGCCCTGATCCGTAAGTTGCCATGAAGCGAATGTCTGAGCCTCGGTCGCCCACCATAATCTTTCCACCTCCCGACAAGCCAAACGCGTATTGAGACTTGACATCATTTCCATCTGCTGTTTTTCCGCTTAATACACGATTTAACAAGGAGACTCCAATAAAACCATGTTCCAAAGTAAAGTTCTTTCGAACAACGACGTCTGGAATTATTTCTTTTTCGGTCTCAACCACCGTCGGATCCTGGAAATCCATCAAAGTCGTCTCAGGATTTTCGATAGAGAACTGCCAGCTTTTATGTGTATATCGAATTTGAGGCTGACGGTTAAATACCAAACCCTCCGCTGCACCCGCAAAGTCCAGATCATCAGGTACCACGACGATCATAAAAGTTGACCAGGTCTGTCCGATAAGAAGATTTCCCCACTCGAAATAGAAATGACGTAGCCTTGGAGAGAACGAATTACTAACTCGCTCGTTGCCCTGGGTAGAAAGTAAAAAATCGACTTCAACAAATCCATGAATGTCTTTGCCCAGGAGTTTTGATTTTACGTCAAAATTAAATCTGGATTCTTTGACATGAAAGTCTAAATTGAAGTTTTGATCTTCGGGGCCAACGGGAATCTGCGCCGGAAAGTGAATGTCCTTCAAAGGACTGGTATCTCCAACGTCTCCATTGTTGTACCAAGAGTTTAGAAAATCGGCTTTGACATATCCACCAAATTTGAAGGTGGTTGTTGGTTCCTCTTTGTTCTCGGATTTTTGTCCAAAACATGCGAACGAAATAAATAGAAAGAGCATAAATATTCTTTGAGAAGTCATTGTGATAGATTTTAAATACTAAAAAACTCGTTATAAGGTGATTCTTCCTCGCATTCCGAAATAGAACAGACTATTGTTGTCCGGATTGAAGGTGGGGTTTGATATGAACTGCATGCTTGGGGTCAGTTCGAAATGTGCAGTCATGTTGAAACGATAGAACAATTCGGCGGTGATTTGGTCTTTCACGTCCGGGATATTGGGTTGGTTCCAACTGAGACTGATGCCGAGAATGTCGTAATTGAGAAAGCGATAGCCATGACCAATTTGCACATCCGCCTTGTAAAAAGCATTCTCGCCGTTCCCATTCGAGATGCCAAAGCGAGCAAATGGAATGAAACGCTCAGCAAAGAACCAGTGTGCGCTCACAGCAATACCCTGGCCGGAAGCGACATCAATTCCATTGACATTGGTGTAAGCGTCGCTGTTCCAATACATAATGGATATTTTCTTAAAGTACCTTTCTCCAAATGAGGGAACGAATCCCACTTCGACCGCCTTCCAAAAATTGCCATCTTGAAATTGATCTCCGAAATTCAAAAATTCCCCATCCCTGAATACATCTCCACGCACATCTGCCAGACCACCCATGATATAAAGTTTATCTGTGGGCCGAATGCTCACAATGCCTCCCAATCCCTGATCCGGCCAATTGACGGATCCACTAACTGAGGCCCCATAGCCTATAAAGTGCTGCCAAGGTACAATCAAACCATGAAAATTGAAATAATTGGTCACATCAACCTTGCCGACAACAAAATGCAGATGATTATCCAGAAGTGCCTGCTGGTAGTTCAATTCGAGAATCCGAATGCTGTAGTCTCTATACCCTGTGGCCGGTAATCCGTAATACCCGGATTCATTCAAACCGTGAAACATGGGCGGGGTGCTGCCTGATCCTTTATAGCTGTGACGATCATTAATTTTTACAAAGATCTTTCCCGTATTTTTTCCCTTGTTGCGATTGATCATGGTCCATCCCGCTTGAAAGTCAAGGACCCCGCTACTGGCATTGTTGGTGTTTTCTTCGGAAATGGTTTCTGTGGAGGCAATGATCAAACTCGTGTAATTGATCCCGAACTCGATCCCAGTTTCTTTCGAGAAGTTGGTCTTAAAATCGTACCAGGGTTTTGTGACTTTGATAGGAATGCGATAGTCGAATTTTGGCTGATTGTCAATTTGCAATTGCGCTCCTACCGTTTTTGGTCCTCCAAAACCTTCATTGTTATTGTAAGTTCCGGTAGAATCCCTCACTGACTGCCCATAGGCGGTATATATTATTAACAAACAAACACCAGTCAAGACAAAATTCTTCATTGTATTTAATTTCAAAATATTAATTAAGCGATAGCCTTTTCATAAAAATGCACCATTTCCAAACTTAGTCATCTATTACCTCTAGAATTTGTATTCTCTCACCATCTAAACCAATAATTTGCGTATTGAGGACTTTAAAATCACCGATTCTAGCATATTTCAATCTTGCGTCTTGAAAAGCTGGTTTAGCACCTTTTGAAATAGCCAGTTCATACACTTTTTGAACATCATCAACCTCAATTGCGAAGTGATTGATTGGTTGCTGCACTTGTTGTCTTTTATCAGGTTCTGCCTTTTGGATCAACTCCAGATGCATGCCGTTATTACCAACCAGATAAAGACCATGAAGCTCAGCAGTAATATAATTTTTATCATCATAGCTCAAATCAATTCCTTCCCATTCCCGAACCATTTTTAAGCCGAATACGGAAGTGTAGAAGTCCTTGCTTCGATCCACGTTGGATACATAAACACCTATGTCATAAAGGTTTGGACCTTGCTGTTCGTGTTCAGTTTCTGAGGTTGACTCAACTGAGTCAATGGTTCTTTGATCTGCCTTTTGGCATGAAAAGATGAGTATTAGGACGAGAACAAGGAATTGGATCTTCATATTTTGTATCATATTTACCTGATTGTACCGAAAGATTCGTATCTCAAAATCACTGGAAAAAATAAAGGTTGCCCAAAAAATTAAATCATAGTGTATGGCTAAAAATCATTTAGCAACCCTTATCACTAATTTAAGAGTTAATGCCAGTGTTTATCAGAGTCTTCGGAGTGATTTTCGATCCAATTGTAACCTCTCGGTTTTAAAGAGCCTCTGTAAGATTCATCCGTTGGATCAACCAGGAGATTTTTGAAGGCATTCCCGTCTTTCATAATGAACAACAGATTTTTTTCATCCAGGATGATCCTTACATCTTTAGTTGGATCTTCAGACCAGATTAAAAGATCTGCCCAAGCTCCCTCTTCAATAACGCCCAATTTTGCCCCTTTAAAAGGATTTCTCGAAGGTGCAGACAATTCTAATAAGGCTTGGCCGGCATTTGAAGTTGCCATCTTCAAAGTTTCCACAGAGGTAAAGTCCAAACCGGGAATATCAACAGGGTAAGCGGCATTTTTAAGAGCATTTTGCCAATTATCCCAACCAAACATATCTGAGCCTGTAAATATTTTAACACCATGCTTCTTCATCAATTTTGGAACCTTAACTGATCCTTCTGCTACCGCCGCTCCTTTTTCTTTCATATCGGCAGAGAACCAATCCGGGAAGTTTCCTTTGCCAAAGGTATTATAAGAACCATATGGCTGCCATGACCACCAAACACCTTCAGCGGCCATTCTTTTAATTGTTTCTTCAGAAATTAAGAAACCGTGTTCATAGGATTTTACACCTGCATCCATGGACTTATTGTACGCGGCATCAGTATAACCATGAATGGCTACATAGCCACCATACTCATTCGCCACTTGTACAGCAGCTTTCATTTCTTCTAATGAAGGAGAATTGAGGTCGATTGGGTCAAAAACGCTGGCAACACCTCCACCAGACATGACTTTGAGAAAGTCAGCTCCAGATTTGAAATTCCAGCGACCAAGACGAAGCCACTCGGCCCTTCCATCTCCAACCATCGCATTTCTAACCAAAGTCTGGTAATTACCCACTCCAGGACCATCATTATATGCTCCCCAATCGGTGTGGCTACCGGTTGGTCCTAGAGCACCACCAGAGCTATAAATTCTTGGACCGGGCAAAAGACCACTATTCACTGCGCGCTTAATCGACAGTGAATTTCCACCAATATCTCTAATGGTTGTAAATCCTTGCAGCAATAGGTATTCAGCTGCACGACTGGCATGGGCACCCTGTACATAGGCGTCCCAGTCATATGATCCAGCCATAGTTCCACCATTCAGCATAAGGTGCTGATGCATGTCAATTAAGCCAGGCGTGAGATATCCGCCTTTACCATCTATTGTAATAGAGCCTTTTGGAGCCTTAACGCTCGAGCCAACTTCTTTTATTTTATTGTTCTCAATAAGGATCTCAGCCTTCTGGGTTTTATCGCTAGTGCCATCCCATACGTTGACGTTGGTAATCAGTATATAGGTGTCTTGCTTCTCGTCCTGGGCAAGAAGCGGGTTAATAATCAATAGGGTCAATAGTAAAAATAAGATTCTCATGTTAAAAAAGTTTTATGGTTAATGAGTTTTAATAATTAATTGTATTTCGAATTCTCTTTACAGACAACAGTTTGTATCGATGATTTATCAAAACATCCAAGACGCCAGCAAGTGCAGATTGGTCAGGCAATTCTCCATTAAGTATGGAAATGTTTGTTTCTTCTTCGGAAGTGCAGGAGATGTCCAGACCGTTTAAGAAGGGCACCAGAGCAGAGTCCAGCTGACCTTCAATAACAATCTGATAAACGATTTTTTTCCCTCTTGTATGGGACAAAGTACTCGGAGGCATAAGATGTTCGGTTTGGAGCGAATAAAGATAACCATTGACTGAGAGTGCCACAAGATGCAAAAGATGTAATAAGGGTGTAAATCAGCCATTGTAATCCGTTAAACTCGGATTATCTTCTCCTTACAAGGTCAAGGCTTTAGCTTTTTCAATGGCGGCTTTTTTACTGTGAACATCTAGTTTGCTGTAGATGTTAGCAATGTGTCGTTTCACGGTGCTCTCAGAAATGAATAGATTTTCAGCTATTTGCTTATTGGAAATTTCAAGGCGCATTTGGTCAAGAACCTCTTTCTCTCTCCTGCTCAATACTGGATTTAGAGTTTCATTGTACGGCTTCAAATATTTCAGGATCCTTTCTAAGAAACTTTTTTCGTTGGCCAAAAGAGGCATCGATTGCATGAAATCTGATAGGACATTGTCCCCCAAGGCTAAAAATGTACTGGACAAACCTCTTGGCACTGCTAGTTTAAGAGCAGATTTGAACTCCTTACGGGCCTTATCCGGTTTACCAAGATTTAATAGAGCTATAGTTCTAAGAACATAGGTTTGAGTGAGGAAGTTTAGGTTATGCAATTTTTGAAGGAATTTTTGACAATCATCAAGAATCTCCATTGCCTTTGTTGCATGAATCTTGTTTCCAGAGGAAGCAAGAATGTAGGACTGAAGCATCTGGTTCGATGTGAAGTTCGTCATAGGTAACATCGGCAGATGCGGGGTATCCATAGCCCATTTCAGTGACTCCGGGCTTTTTGACCTGATCCAATTCACGGAAGCTGATATGGCCTGTACGAGGCTTACATAATGAATACCACCTCGTTCCATCGCATTGAGACGCAATTCCATGAGCAAATCAGCTAACTTCTCATCATCCCGATCCAAGAGTAAAAACGTCAATGCTGCGCTTCCAAGAAATCGGTGTACCATGATAGTGTAATGTCGCAAATCGTATAATCTACTGAAATCCCTGAGGGCTTCGTCTCTATTATTTCGCGAGAAATTGGCGCAACCTGAAAAATAGTATCCATTGGCTTCTGCCTCTTTCAGGTCATTCGAACGACCCAGCTTGATCAAAGCCGAAGATACCGCCGATAATTCTCCTAAATTTCCGTCCATCCAGTGAATGTAGCATAGTATAAGGTACAGATTTGATTTGACTGCTAAACTCTCCGATCCATCAAGAGTGGTAAGAATTTCTCTTCTCGCGATATGACTTTTTCCTAAGGCCTGCAGAGCTCCACCATAAAACACCCATGCCACCCCTGTTGCGTATAAATTGTCTTTGGACAGCAGAGCTAAAGCGGTTGTCGAGTATTCGAGAGCTACCTTCATATCTGTGTCAAAATTATAACGGGCATAGGCCTTCAGGGTGTTAATCTCTCCCAGATAGTGTCCTTGTTTACCCCCCATGAGCCCCGATTCAAGACATTTTTGCTCCAAATCGGGCAGGAGTGACATCATTTTTCCGATATCCCCTTTATAGACATATAACCAGGCGCTGGTAAGCTTCAGAACCAAGGATTCGTCTATTGTGTTATTATCGAATAACAAGAGCATCTCCTCAAATAACTGCCATTCTGATTTCTCAAAAAGTGTTGATCTGTACTTCTCAAAAATGTCAATTGCTTCTGAATTTTGCCCCAGTTTTAAATGTAGCCCGATGCTCTTTACAACTTCATCATTTTCTTTATACCAGGACGCCAATTTACTGTAAATGCCCTGAATTTCAGATCTCGAAAATTCATTCAAAAACGTCTTCCGAAGAAGTTCTAAGAACAGGTGATGAAATCTGAACCAGTTGTGTCGGTCATCCAAAGGAATCAGGAATAGATTTGATCGTAAAAGCAAACTAACAAACTCTTCAAATCCATGATATGGAGTTTCCTCATGTTCATCTTCCGGACTTAAGATGACCTGATATAACTCCTTGTTGAATTCATCGACAATCGACATCTTCAAAACCCCTTCACGAACTTCAGGTTCTTGATTGCGAAGCATGTCTTTGACCAATTCCAAAAGGAACGTGACATTCTTAAGTGATGTGCCTGATTCGATACTTTTGTCTGGATTTTCATTGATTCCCGAAACGGTCAATAGTCTTAGACCAGTAACCCAGCCCTCAGTGACTTGTTCAATTTTATTGATAAAATCATCCAGAGGAGTTTCAATTTGTTGATTATGAAAAAACTGATTTATTTCACTGAAATCGAAAGCAAGATCTTTCACGCGAATCTCGGTGAGCCTGTTTTTCATTCTCCAATCACTGAGCGGAAAAGGCGGGTCTTTCCTACTTGTTATGACAAGTTTTAATTTCGGTTGTGAGAATTTGAAAAGATGAATCAATATGTCATGAATCTCCTGGTTTCGAATGAAATGATAATCATCAAGTACTAAGTATACGACCTTTTTAAGGCCCATGACTTCATTACTGAGCAGGATTTGGTAATCTCTTATGCTCAATTCTTGATTGGATGATATAATTTGTTCAATCTCCTCCCCGAATTTAGGAACAACCCCTTGGATGGCCAGGATAATATATTTGAGAAAGCCTTTTAGGACATTATCATGTTCGTCCAAAGACAACCAACAATAGGTAACTCCGCTGCTTTGTAGCCAGTTAATGGCCGAAGTGGTTTTTCCGTATCCGGAGGGTGCTGAGAAAAGAAATACAGAGCTGTCCTTCCTCCCTGTTAATCTTGCGTTGACAGTCTTTCGAACTACAAAATCAGAAGGTTTTTGGGGAGCATGCAACTTCGATTTTATGATTTCTTTACTAGGCAGCATTTGAATTGTATTATTATTAAACTAAACTCAAATATAACCAATAATGAACTAATCTAATTTCTTGTTCTGAATTGAAAAGGCTAACTCTATGCAAAATGACTAGACAAAATAGCAAGATGCTTTGAAAGTTGCTTGGAGATGATACTGATAAAAATAGATCGCAATTAATTATTTCAAACTTATTGAAGAAATATTTAATAAATAGGTATACTGCCAGCCAGAAACACGATATTAAAAACTATTTAAAAAGCCCTCCAATGAACTGGAGAGCTTCTCTACATAATTGAATTTTGGACTCCCAGGATTCGAACCTCTAATTATAATTTCCCTTCATCTGCAAAACTAAAATAAGCATCTTCAGTAATGATTAAATGATCGAGTAGTTTAATGTCCATAAGCTCTGATGCCTTCTTTACTTTGGCAGTAATGGATAAATCAGCCAGGGAGGGTTTAAGACTTGCACTCGGGTGATTATGACATAATAAAATTCCTGTTGCACTAGCTAAGAGTGCCTCTTTGAGAAGTATGCGAACATCTACTAAGGTGCTAGTGCAGCCACCTATGGAACAAATACCAAACCCAATAGTTCTGTTACCGTTATTTAAATAGAGTGCCACGAAAGCCTCTCTATCAGTTATTGAAACTGGGAAAATTTTTCTAATTATTTCATTAGCATCTTGTGATCTTGTAATTTTAATGTTGTTCACCTCACGAGTAACAGCATATACCTCAGACATTTCTTTTATAGTATCCAGATTTTTCATAATGAGTTAGAGATTTTAATTCGAGAAGCTATTATAAACCTCACGAATCATTAAGGCAGAATCCTCATGACCCTACACGCCTCGAATTAAAAAGTCAAATGAAAGTTGAGAGACTACCCCGGGATTGAGTACAGATTTGATTCCCAATAATGTTAGAATGGGGGCCTAATGCCATAGTGTGAACCCGTAAATGAGAATTAGGTGTAGATTATTTGTGAATCCATATCACAATCAATGAAAAGGGGTGGGCATTGTATTAAAACTGATTTGAATTAGGAGGCCACGGTAAAGTTATTAGTACTTCTTTTCAGAAAGGGCTCAATAGGTATCAAAAGTAAGTTTAAGGGGTAGGGAAGGCAAGGCTGAAGCGGTGGAAAGTTGCTTTTTTTACATAGTGGCGGTTATGACTTCTTTAGAATCATAACATCGCATTATGTTATTAAAGCAATGAAAAACAAGCATTTAATTCTAAATGAACCTTAAAGACAAAGTAAAGTTGTTTCTTAGATAATTGTAAAAAAATGTAAATGATTTAATATGAAGAATGAAAATGAAAGTTATAATTAGAATGAAATTAAATGTTTAGATTCACTCATCAATCATGGAGTTCTTTAATGCTTCAATAATTTTATCAACCCATTCAAGCTGTTTTTGGAAATTTTGAGGTAATGGATGGTAATAGGCCCAACTAGTTCCTACTTTGTTCAGACCAACAGTATTATCAACACTAATTATCTCAATTGCCTTTTCAGCTAATTTCTGAAGTTTTTTATTTACTCCCCATGCTAATATCACAGGCACATTCTTTATAAATAGGGCATCAAATTCATTTCTTCTTCTGGAGTCAAATAAGGAATGTGGAATGCCCTGTTGATCCAATTCTGTAAGTTTTAAGAGCATCTGATTCGATTTTGGATCTCGTATGTCCGTGAGATTCAAAACCCTTGCATATTCAAGCTTACAAGCTGTCATTACTTTCATGATTTGGTCTTGGGTTCGATCTGGTATGGCCTCTGATTCTAAATTGTTGTTATCAATTGCATCCAATGGTCTAGAGGCTCCGGGGTTCATCATAATTATCATAAGGTCTGGTCTTTGTTTAATAGAATTCTTCAGTTTGATGTTTAGGTACTTTCTAAATTTAAATTCTCCGATCTCGTAATAAAGTCCAGATATGTAAAATTGGTTTCTCATAAGGAGTTAGGAATTTAGCCATATATAAAGTAAATTTCTCATTCTGAAACTTGGTATGTAAAGATTCATAAGTTCATTATTTCGAATACATCCTCTCCATATCCATTGAATCATTTCGGATAATGCCCACTGATCCTCATGTATGGGTGATCCATTGCTTATGAAAAAGTTTTTTATCTCAGGATTCAGAAATCTGTTGCCTAAGTAGGCCATTGATTTTTTATGCGCATGGCTATTGGTAGCTCTTGCATTAATGGCGATGAAACCTTTTTTATATCCATTACTGGATAGTTTATCCTTAAAATCTTTAAATGTTGTGAATGCGTTTACATCAGAATTTGTTTTGAATTGACGTTTCAATACATAAGCAGTGTCATTTTTCAATTTCTTAATTTGACTCTTATTCTTCCTTGAAATAGAAGAAATACTCAAATAAGAACGATTTCTTCCGTTGGTTTGATTTCTATCACCTTCATATATATTTAAACTATTCCTAATTAGTTCTTTAGTTAGTCTTTCACATGCCTTATTTATAACTGTGTATCTCAAATTAAATAATCTAAAATATGCTGACATAATTGACCCCTCGAATAAATAGGTTAGAATTTGCACCTCCTTAAAAGATAAGAACAGATTTATTGGACAAATGGAGATAAAAACATTATTCTGGATAAATGTATTTTCTTGTTTACAGAAGTTCAGAACACTTTTAAAGGAATCATCCGTGTAATCAATATCAACTTTGGAAACCCTAGATGTTTTATCTTCTATTTGAATTAGATTTTCATTTTTTAATATCTCCAAATCCCTTGAGCCAATATTAAATACGGAAACGGGATTAATTGCTTCATCAATGATCAGTATATAATCCTTAAGATTCGGAATATCAAAAGATTTGAAAGAGCTATAAAGTTGATGAGTAGTAACTATATTCTTACCTTGATCGATTAATTCGATAAGATGAACTCCCTTATTTTGAAACTTCCATGAACTATTGAAGAAATTCAGAATATTGAAATCCTCATCGTCCTCCATTTCAGATTCATATCCAACACTCTTGCAGGTGGTTCTAGGAGAGTAGACATTATTTAATTCTTTAAGAATCCTTTCAATTTCATCCAAAAAAGGTGTTACATAAATAAACCTCTGACCCTCTTTTTCATATTGTCTCATTCTCTCTATTGCATCTGTAGTTTTCCCGGAACCCATGATCTGGTCATATATTAATATATCAATATTGGAGTCTTTTAAGTCTAATTTTTCTTTTACGGAAACTTCTTCTAATTCGCTGTATTTCATGCATATAAAGTTTAAATGGCCAGTTTGTTCCTGGCCAATTATTACTATCTTGTTTTATTTTTTTCTAAAACGTCTTCTATATCTTTTAAATCGTAAAAAAGACTCCCGCCAACTTTGCTATAAGGTATATATCCATGAATTCTCATATTTTGCAATGTTCCTGGACTGATTCCTAACATTTCGCGAACTTCTGATGATCGAAGCCACGTTTTTGGTTTAGAATTGTTTGTTAAAGTTGTGATCATATTAGCAATGTCACTTTTAAATTGGTCAAAATCGTCTTTAGTAATAAATTCTACTTTCATATCAATTGTATTTTGCATTAATTAATCCCATTTTCTTTATGGGGTATTTAGATAATACTCTAACTAGAATTAAGAATGTTTCTGGATGATAAATAAAAGTGAAATTTATTATAGATTGAATCCTAAAAAAGCGTTTGGTATGTAAATCCATTAAAAAACCTGAATAATATTCGAGGTCATGAAAATTAATCATTCTTGTTTATCCTGCCTCAAAAGTTAAATCATCCGAACTCAAATTAACATCTATCAGACCTGCCATTTCATTGGCAATTCTAACATCAGTGGTCTTGGCGTAAATCTGTGTTGTTTTAAGCTGTGTATGTCCGAGCATTTTGCTAATTACTTCTATAGATACACCTTTATCACTTGACACGGTAGTAGCAAACGTGTGCCGGGCGACATGAGTAGTCAAATTCTTATCAATACCACATAGAACAGCTATTTCTTTCAGATAACTATTATATCTTTCGTTTGATATCACTGGCAAGGCAACACCTTTGTTTAGACATTGTGGATCACCCTTATATTTTTTTAAAATTTCTTCAGCCTGCGGTAAAAGTGGTATTGAGCACGAATTACCCGTTTTGGATCTTTTTATTTTTATCCACTTTATACCCTCCATATCTATTACAATATGATTACTATTTAATTTCTCAAGATCTCCAAAGCTTAGTCCAGAAAAACATGCAAAGACAAAAATATCTCTAATCCTTTTTAGTCGGTCAATTGTAATCGTTTTGCTTATTACCAAGTTCAATTCGACCTCACTTAATATAGTGCGTTCAACTTTTTCAAGTGTACCTTCATAATTAACGAATGGATCTGTATTGACCCAGCCTCTATTTTTAGCTTTATTGAAGAATAATTCTAATGTCTTAACATATCTCACAGTTGTATTGTTGCCAATACTCTTTTCAGTTCTTATATAGTAATCAAAATCACTAATAAACTCATAATCTACTTTTTTAATACTGATATCGGATACTTGATACTGAAATTCTAAAAACTTTTCTATATGATGCAAAAATGCTTTATACTTTCTATAAGTTCCAGTACCGATTAAATTCTTTTTTTTATGGCTCTCTTCTTTAATTAATTCAATCAGATACCTTTTTCTATTTCCCTTTCCCAAAAACTTATTCATCAATGTTTCTGCCGTGATATCTTCATCGTTATAATCCATCTCTCGTTGTTTATCATATATATCATTTTTGGTTGAGTCCAATAGTTTATTCAGTCTCTGTATATCTTCAGTTCGTCCTTTCCCGCATTGCCTGTGTTTATCCCATCTACTATATGAAATGGAGCGATTTAAGGAAGTTTCTCTACGCTTACCATTAACGGTCAGGCGTAAATAAATTTGACGCTCTCCACTCTTGTTTTCTCTGCTTTTAAGATAAAATAGTATTGTGATTGAATCCATGATAAAATGTTTAAAAATTAATATTCTATACTAATAATACCCGAAATAAATGACAATAAAAAGATGCGTAAATCATTTAAGCACAATATGATGCATAATTCCTGGTGTCCTTAAAAAGTTATAAATAATGCGCCCGATTTGGACACCTTTAGAATGAGAGAAAAGATGTAATTTGATGCTTAAAAGCATAAAAAAAACACCAAAAAGATTTAATTTCTGGTGTTTTGTGTAAAATTACTATAGTAAAGTGACCTCGACAGGATTCAAACCTGTAACCTTCTGAGCCGTAATCAGATGCGCTATTCAGTTGCGCCACGAGGCCTAATTGTTTAGGGCTGCAAATATATTTCTTTTTTGCAGAATAGAAAAAATATCTTGAAAAAATTAAATGCCCATTTGCTTCTTGAAATCTTCAAGAATAGGCAGGGCTTTTGGCTTGTCTTCTTCGTAAATAAACAACTCTACCTGCGAAGGAGAACCTCCGTAAAAACCGGCTCTAACACCTGATTGAAAATTGTTCTTGATCATCGATGTAATTCCCTGATCATCCAGGTCAATTTGAAGCCGTTGAATTTCTATAAGGGAGCCTGTAAAAAATCTGATGTGTTTTGATTGATCATCCATAGTCATGCTTTTTATTAAAGATACAAAAAAAACTAATCTAGACTATTCTTTGTAACATAATATCTCCAGCCAATTAGCGCCATTTGCCATTTTTTTGCCTTGCTCATGTCAACTTCTTTTTTGCCCAGACTTGGTAAAAGTAGTTTGTTCGTTTTAGCCAGAAATTTGAATACTTGTTTCTTCATGCTGCAAAAATAAAAAAATCGCCCCGAGAAAGGCGATTTTTTGTGTCAATGTTTTTATTGAGCTTATTTTTTGGTTTTAATTTCCACAACACCGTCCTTGGCTTTATCGCCATATTTTTCAACAGCCTTGTCTCCTTTATAGACCTCCATTGTTTCGATGGTATCCGGATCAATGTCTTCAACACTGCCGCTTGTCATTTCTTTTCCATCTACGATAATTAGTGGGGACCCACCATCATCACTAATGAATAGCATCTTACTTTCTTTACCGTCATCATCTCCTATCACTTTTACCTGAACATCAACATCTTTACCATCCTTGTGTATTTTTTTGACGATCACCTTTTTT
>CAYQPI010000232.1:0-46168 GCA_964419405.1 uncultured Flavobacteriaceae bacterium | reverse complement strand
GAAATGTTTGTAGGAGTTGGAGCCTCAAGGGTTCGTGATCTGTTTAAACAGGCTGCTGCAAAGTCACCTTCTATTATTTTTATCGATGAAATAGATGCCATAGGTAGAGCCCGTGGAAAGAACAATGTAACCGGCGGAAATGATGAAAGAGAAAACACATTGAACCAACTGCTTACAGAAATGGACGGCTTTGGTACAGATGTCAATGTCATTGTGATCGCTGCAACAAACAGAGCCGATGTTTTAGACAAGGCACTGATGCGGGCTGGTCGATTTGATCGTCAGATCTATGTAGATTTGCCAGACAAAAATGAAAGAAAACAAATATTTGATGTACATGTTAAGCCATTGAAATTGGCCAAGGATGTTGATTTAGAATTTTTATCAAAACAAACACCTGGATTTTCAGGGGCTGACATTGCCAATGTCTGTAATGAATCTGCCCTGGTAGCTGCCCGAAAAAGCAAGAAGAACGTTCATCATCAGGACTTCCTTGATGCGGTAGATCGAATTGTTGGTGGTCTTGAAAAAAAGAACAAGATCATTACCATCAAAGAAAAAAAGACCATTGCTTATCATGAAGCAGGACATGCAACTGTGAGCTGGATGCTTGAACATGCAGCACCTCTGGTTAAAGTGACCATTGTTCCTCGTGGGAAATCGCTCGGAGCGGCCTGGTACCTTCCTGAAGAAAGACAGATCGTCGAAACGGATCAGATGTTAGACGAAATGTGTGCTACCTTAGGAGGAAGAGCTGCTGAAAAGGTGATGTTTGACAAAATTTCAACGGGGGCTTTAAATGATCTGGAAAAAGTAACCAGACAAGCCCGGGCCATTGTAAGTATTTACGGGCTCAATGATAAAATTGGAAACATTACCTATTACGATTCGAGCGGACAGAATGAATATGGCTTTACAAAGCCCTATAGCGAATTGACTGCACAGACCATCGACGAAGAAATTTCGAAGATCATTGAGAAGCAATACAAAAGAGCCATTTCAATTCTTGAGCAACATAAAGACAAATTGATTGAACTCGCCGAGATCTTAACAGAAAAGGAAGTGATTTTTGAGGGTGATTTGCACAAGATTTTTGGAGAAAGACCATTTGCTAAAGAAATTGAAGAGTCTAAAGAGGTTGATACACCTAAAACTCAGACAAAAACCGAGAAGGAAAAAGCTCCAGAAACTAAGGAAACAGAGAATTCTAAAGAGGAAATTACAGAGGAAAACTCAAAATAATCAAAGTGTTTTTGTACATTTGAACCATACTATTTGATTATGAGTTTTTTTAATAAATTTTTTAAAAACATAGTTAAAACTTCTCAGAAAGACGAAGATCAAAAATCTGTTGATCAGACGGATGATCTTTCCATTGATGAGTTATTTGTAAAGAAATTTATCCATAAAGGTGGTAAGTTTCTGTACTGTACTGATGCCGAAGAAGTTCGAAAAAACCTTGTACAGGTTTTACAAGAGAATCAATGGAATAATGTCGTTACCTTTGACAAGGGAATCAATGATTTGCTCACCGAAATCAAAAGTGCGAAAACATCTAAAATCATACCTTCACTTCCATTTATGACTCAATGTGAATGTCTGATTGCCAATGATGGAAGTCTGATGTTCTCTTCAAAACAATTAAAGGATAAAAAACTCAAGGACTTACCTGTTAATTTTATTGTTTACGCTAAGACCAGTCAGATTGTTAAAGATTCTCGTGATGGAATTTCTGGGATTAGAAATCGTTCTGAAAAGAATTCTCCAACAATCATCAGTTCTATAAAAGATTTTATCATAAACAAAAAGGAAACTGATTTTATGAGTTATGGAAACACGAATTCCAAAACGCTATATTTGCTGTTGCTAGAAGATCTATAAATTCATGAACAACTTTACCAAACGTATTGTTTTTGGCCTATTATACGTGGGTCTTGTTATATCTTCCTCAATGCTGGGAGCTCTTTTTTTTTATAGTCTTTTTTTAGTTTTTATGATGATCTGTATCTATGAGTTTATTAAAATCATAGATCTGAAAAGTATTTTTCCTTACCTTCTTGGAGCCACTTGTTTTTTTACAGCAGTCATATCAAATAATAATCTGGTGGTGTTTGAAGACGATTATTCTGAGAAAATTATCCTATCGATCTTCCTTTCGGCTATCTATTTCTCATTTATTTTGGCGCTCGTATCCTCAAGAAAGATAGGACGTCAGTATTTAGCAAAGAACTTTCTAACCCTGATGTATATTGTGATTCCTTTTTCTCTGTTAATTAAAATTCCCTACCTGAATTTTGAAGGAAGGTTTGACACCTCCATTATCATCGGTATATTTATACTGATCTGGAGTAATGATGTGTTTGCCTTTTTGATCGGAAAAAATTTCGGAAAACATAAACTCATTGAAAGAGTTTCGCCAAACAAAACCATAGAAGGGTTTTTAGGCGGATTTATATTTACGTTCATCGCAGCTTATTTTGTAGCCCGATATTGCAGTAGCATTCAACCGGTTCAATGGTTTACAATTGCCATAATTGTCAGTGTTTTTGGAGTATTAGGTGACCTGATAGAATCGATGTTCAAACGTCAGGCTCAGGTAAAAGACAGTAGCAATTTACTACCCGGACACGGCGGCTTTTTAGATAGGTTAGATAGTATTATCTTTGCAACACCTTTTGTATTTATTTATTTATTCCTAACGACATAATGTTTCACAAAGAAGGATTTAAAATCATATTTATCACAGCCCTGATTACGGTAGGTGGTCTGTTGATCATCGACAACTTTGTTAGTAACTACTGGATACAAAAATCACTGATGATCTTATTACTGATCGTTTTTGTACTCGTTTTGCAGTTTTTCAGAGATCCTAAACGTAAGACCGTTTTAAACGAAGAGCATGTCATCGCTCCAGCTGACGGCAAAGTAGTTGTGATTGAGGAGGTAGAAGAAAAAGAGTATTTTCAGGGGAAAAGAAGGCAGATCTCCATATTCATGTCCCCGCTTAATGTGCATGTGACAAGATATCCCATTTCAGGAAAAGTAGCTTATAGCAAATACCATCCAGGAAAGTATCTAGTAGCATGGCATCCTAAATCTTCTGAAGAAAACGAACGCACAACGATCGTGATTAATAACAACACTGTGGGAGAGGTTCTCTATAGACAAATTGCGGGAGCCGTTGCGAGGCGAATTGTGAATTATGCAAAGAAAGACAGACAGGTTATTCAGGGAGAAGACGGCGGATTTATCAAGTTTGGCTCTCGAATAGATATTTTTGTACCTTTGGATATGAAAATCAATGTTTCACTCGATCAAAAAACAAGAGGTGGTGAAACCATCATAGCTTCTAAATAATGGATGACCTTGACAGAAGATTTAACAAAGCATTCGAAATAGCCTCGGCCATGACGAAAAAACTCCCTGCCGATGTTATGCTTCAATTCTACTCATATTATAAGCATGCTACAAACAAGGATGCTGTTGTCAGACCATCAGGAAACAACATTGTGAGAAATGCTTTTAAACTAAACGCTTATTTCCAGATTGCCAATATATCAGCAGATGAAGCAAAAAAGGAATACATTGCCTTGGTTGAAAAATACACTGAAGAAAAAATTCAATAATACTACTACTTAACTAATAGAAATCATCATGAAAAAGATCATTAACTTTTCACTACTCCTTGTCATTGCAATTTCATTAACGGCCTGCGGAAAAGACAAAAAAGAAACAGAAGTTGTCGCTGAAGAAGTCTCATATGCTGTTGACGCCTCTGCCTCTACTGTTCAATGGACGGGTTATAAAACAACAGATAAAGTTCCTGTAAAAGGAACTTTTAAAGAAATCAAAATTACCAATTCTAAAGCAGGGTCTAGCCCTGCCGCTTCTCTGGAAGGATTAGAATTTGATATACCGGTTGAGAGTATATACTCAAAAGACAGTATTCGTGATGGAAAATTAAAGTCCTTGTTTTTCGCAGTTATGGACAATACGATCAGTCTCAAAGGGAGCTTTTCAATCAAAGATGAAAGCCATGGGAATGTAGCTATTTCTATGAATGGGATGACCAAAGACCTTCCTTTTTCCTATGAAATGAGCAAGGATACCATTGTTATCAACGGTACCATGGACCTCAAGAACTGGGGAACAGCCGAAGCGTTGGAATCATTACATCAGGCATGTTTAGAATTGCACACAGGCTCAGACGGGGTGTCTAAAACATGGGATGAAGTAGGAATTCAGGCAAAGATCTTAACGGTTAAAAACTAGGTTGTGAAAAAGGTAACGGGCATAGGTGGTATCTTTTTTAAAACAGCTGATCCTGCAAAAATTAAGGATTGGTATCATAAAAATTTAGGGCTGACCGTAGATGCTTATGGATCTCCTTTTGAATTTCGAAATGCCAATAACCCTGACGAAATCAATTATTTACAATGGAGTCCATTCAAAGATGACACCAAATACTTTGAACCTTCGAAAAAGGAATTTATGATCAATTATCGAGTTGCTGATCTTGAAGCCCTGGTCGAAGAACTTAAAAAAGAAGGAGTGGCCATCTGTGACGAGATTGAATCGTTTGACTATGGTAAATTTGTCCATATCATGGATCCAGACGGCAATAAGATTGAGCTCTGGGAACCCATCGATCAGGTCTTTACAGACAGTCTTAAAGGAAAAACTACCAAGTAAGTATTTCTAAAGAGAGGCCAGACTTTGCTCAACCATGGCTATCTTGGCCAAGGCATCTGCTTCTTTCTTCTTCTCGTTATTGATGACCTGTTCAGGGGCATTGTTCACGAACCTTTCATTACTTAACTTTTTCTGTACAGACGCAAGAAACCCTTTATGATAAGCCAGTTCTTCCTCTAACTTGGCAGTTTCAACGGCTACGTCAATTTGCTCAGCAAAAGGAATAAAAAACTCATTCGATCCAACCCTAAATGATAGCGCCTGGTCCATTTTAGCATCGATCTCAGTTACCTTAGAAACGTTGCACATTTTTTTGATCAATGCATAGTATTCTTTGTGGATGGTCTCTTTTTTTATGATTGATAAGTCTAAGGATTCTTTAAAAGAAATATTCTTTTGCTTTCTCAGGTTTCTAATGGCCGAAATCACCTCTTTTATGATTTCAATATCATCCAGGATTGCTGAATCTACAGAAGCAATCTTGGGATACTCAGCGATAATCAATGCCTGATCTTTATCTCTATCAGAAAAATACTGCCAAATCTCTTCCGTTATAAAAGGCATAAAAGGGTGCAAAATTTTAATATTGTCCTCAAAGAACTCAACAGTCGCTTCCAATGTCTTTTTATCAATCGGTTGTCCGAAGTCCGGCTTCACCAACTCAAGGTACCAGGACGAAAAATCATCCCATACAAGTTTGTATATGGCCGTTAAGGCATCCGACAATCTATACTGCTCAAATTGGGCCTCTATAAATTCAAGTGTTTTTTGAAATTTAGCCTTATACCAATCAATAGCTGTTTTAGCAGATGCCGGTTGTTCGATCTCATCAGATACTTCCCAACCCTTCACAAGCCTAAAACCATTCCATATTTTATTGGCAAAATTTCTACCCTGCAACATAAGACTCTCATCAAATAATAAGTCATTTCCTGCAGCAGAACTCATTAAAATTCCAGCTCTCACCCCATCGGCACCATAGGTCTGCATTAATTCGATCGGGTCAGGAGAATTTCCTAGTGATTTTGACATCTTTCTACGTTGCTTATCTCTTACAAGTCCAGTAAGATACACATGCTTGAAAGGTTTTTCATCTGCAAATTCATATCCTGCGATAATCATACGTGCTACCCAGAAAAATAAAATATCCGGTCCTGTGACCAGGTCATTGGTCGGATAATAATAGTTAAACTCTTTGTTTTCAGGATTGTTAATTCCGTCAAACACACTAATGGGCCATAACCATGAGGAGAACCAGGTATCTAATGTATCGTTATCCTGCCTTAAATCAGCCATCTCTAAAGCGCTGTTTCCGGTTTTTTCTCTTGCCAGTTCAAGAGCTTCTACCTCTGTTTCGGCAACCACAAAATCATGGGTGCCGGAGCCATAATAGTAGGCCGGTATTCTATGCCCCCAGTACAACTGCCTTGAAATATTCCAATCACGAATATTCTCCATCCAATGACGGTAGGTATTTACAAATTTATGAGGCACTAATTTTACATCTTCTGTTTCCAAGACAGCTTCAATAGCCGGTTTAACCAGTTCTTCCATCTTCAAAAACCACTGTTCTGAAATCTTAGGTTCTATCACAGCCTTGGTCCTTTCTGAAGTGCCTACCTTATGCATATGCTCTTCAGTTTTTACCAAAAATCCTTTTGCATCCAGTTCTTTTACGATCTCCTTTCTAACCATAAACCGGTCTTTCCCCTCATAATGAAGTCCATTCGAATTAAGCGTGGCATCATCATTAAAAATATCAATCACCTTCAGCTGGTGTTTCTCGCCGATAAGTTTATCATTAGGGTCATGAGCAGGAGTAATTTTCAAACTACCCGTTCCGAATTCTACATCTACATAGTCATCCTCTATGATAGGGATAGACCTTCCTGCAATAGGAACGATGGCTTTCTTCCCCTTTAAATGAGAAAAACGTTCATCTTCAGGATGAATACAAATGGCCGTATCTCCTAATATTGTTTCAGGTCTGGTCGTTGCGATCTGAATCTGTTCATCACTTCCTTCAATCGCATAATTCACATAATACAATTTTCCTGGCTTCTCTATATAGACCACCTCTTCATCACTTAGGGTGGTTTTGGCTTCAGGATCCCAGTTGACCATTCGGTATCCTTTATAAATAAGCCCTTTTGAGTGAAGGTCTTTAAAGATTTTTACCACTGAACGATTCAAATCATCATCCATGGTAAACTTGGTTCTGTTCCAGTCACAGGATGCACCTAATTTCTTTAGCTGCTCGAGTATGAGACCTCCGTGTTTATGTGTCCATTCCCAGGCATGATCGATAAATTCCTCTCTTGAAAGGTCAGCTTTTTCGATTCCTTCTTCCTTTAACTTTGCCACAACCTTTGCCTCAGTTGCAATTGAGGCATGATCTGTTCCAGGTACCCAGCAGGCATTATAACCCTGCATTCTTTTACGGCGTACCAAAACATCCTGAATGGTATTATTTAACATATGCCCCATATGCAGCACACCGGTTACATTAGGTGGCGGGATTACAATTGTATATGCCTCACGCTCATCTGGTTCTGAATTAAAATAGTTATTGTCCATCCAATATTGATACCATTTTGCTTCAACCTGGGCAGCATCGTATTTCGTAGGAATATTCATATGTTAAAATTTTGTCAAATCGTCTGCAAAATTACAATTTTAAGCAATAAATTCAGTCAATAAAAGTTAGATTTATCCAAAAAGTATTAATTTTGGCTTAAATTATTTATCATGAAAAAAATACTAGTATTATTAGTTGTCGGAATCTTTTCACTTTCCTTGAATGCTCAAACAGAAGCAGATATTAAAAAAGACTATACAGGTCCGGTTTTCGAATTTGAAACTGAAGTGATTGACTATGGTGAAATAGCTGCAAATTCAGATGGTAACAGAGTGTTTAAATTTAAAAACGTCGGTAAATCACCACTTATCATTTCAAATGTAAAAGGAAGTTGTGGTTGTACTGTACCAACAAAACCTGAAGAGCCGATTATGCCTGGTGAAACTGGAGAAATAAAAGTAAAATACGCTACAAATAGAATTGGGCCGTTTTCTAAAACTGTTACAATTACATCAAATGCCTATGAACCAACCGTAGTTCTAAAGATCAAAGGACGGGTTTTGGAAAAGCAAGCTGATGAACTTCAAAAAAAGAAAAGTATCGTATCTGAATCAAACTAAAAAAAAGCCCTTCGAGGGCTTTTTTTTTACAGGATACTTTTTAAATAGAACTCATACCTGAGATGTTCACCGTTTCGATCAACAAGCATTCGTATCCGCCTGTCGTCCTTATGAGAAAATAAATAAACTATTTCTTCCATTTCCAGGTTATATGCCTCCTTTCCATTGATTTCAAGAATGATATCTCCTTCCATCAATCCTGCCAGATGAGCTGGAGATCCTTTTCTAATAAATGAAATTTTAAAACTTGACTTATAGGTTAAGCCATAACTATAGAAGATTTCAGTCAATGTTCTTGACTCCCCATGACTGGCCTCACTAAATTTACTTCTGACTTCTTTTACCAGCATTTCGCCACCATACATCAATTCAATACCGCTTTTGTTATATAAAAAAGGTGCCTTATAAAACTTTCGATTCTTCTTCAGTGTGATTTGACTTTTCGGATAATTCATCGTTACGATGAAACGTTTTAACAAGCCGGCACCCAAGGTCCCATTTCGATCCTTATTCGCATGAACACGGACAATGGATGTAGAATCGGGATAAGACACTGTTGGATTATCGAATTCAAAACTTCCTATTCTGATTCGTTTAATTCGGCTTCTCTTTCCGGTGATATTCCCGTTGAGGCCCTTCCCTAAAAAATCATCAAAATATTTATCTCCTATTACGATATCCGGGTTTGAATGAGGAAATAGCCATAAAGAGTCTCCTCCTCCTGAATCAATCAACAACCTCACCGGAACTTCCTTGCCTAAAGGATTCTGTATAATGGCATCGATAAATGGCTTACTATTATAAAAATCCAATGGAAAGGTCTCACAACTCTTACAATCCTGGGCAACATAGCTGTCAGGATCATAAAAAGTTATTTTTTGAGAGCCATAATTTATTTTTACCACAAAGTCCCGAAACAAATCGCCACCGATAATGCCATGAATATCTCTACCCATTTTGGCCGACAGATCAAAAAGATTATCCGTAATCACAAACAAAGAAAGATCTGAATTCACGACTCCCTTCATTTTAAAGTAATTTCCTCCTGACCTTAACGCATTGATCGATGCTCCCTCTCCGAGTCCTCGCAGCTGTAATTTGGCCACATTTCGCAATTGAAGTGAATCCTCTACCTTAATATTAAAAAGCATCGTTTTTCTAACCCCGGTATCTAACAAAAATGACAGTTTTCTACCATTCAATTCGGCAGACAACACAACCATATTATTGACCAAAGAAAAGCCGGTCGAAACACTTTGCTTTCCATTATCCACAATACGAAATCTTCCTTGAGCTTCTGTGTAAAACCAAGAAAAAAACAATAAAATAAAGAGGAAATATCTATTTAACATGCCGAAATGTGAAAACCCATATGGAAAGTACTATAATTCTAAGAGTCGGCAATAATTTTAAGAAAAGTTTAGCTTTTCTTTACAACAAGTCCTTGAACTATTTTTTCACATATTCGTTCACCTTATCTCTGATAAAAGGCACCATTTCTTTTGCTATAATAAAGCCGATAAAAAACTTTCTGGTTCTTTTATTCGCCATCAATGCCGTACTCAACAAATTCAAGGCTGCTTTCTTATAATGATCTAAAGAAATAGACTCCATTGAATCCAAAATATTCCCCTTCAGCGATCCACCTTGGAACAAGGCCGCTGGTATCGTCAACAATGGATTACTAAGAATTTCTTCTTCCTGGCTTTTAATGGTATTTGCTAAATCAACTTTGGCAGCATTTAGCTCCTCAAATGAGGTGATCTTTGATTCCGGTTTACTCTTCATAGTCAATAGATTCATTAAAATCATCGTCATCTTTAAGGGCAGCCTCAACAATTTTATCCTTTATTTTCAATTCAATGCCGTCTTTCGCAAACACAGCATATACGATCAAAAGAATCAAATATAGCAAACCTACCAAAGCGAATCCTATGATTTCACTTTCAAAAAAAGTAGCTAACCAAAAAGCAAGAGCAATACTGAACATGAGCATTATTGCAATACCCATAATTAATAACAAAAAGGAACTAACAAGTCCTGCAGCTACGTTGGCTATAGCACCTATAAAGTTAAACTTTACAAGCTGAATTCTATTTTCAACATACTTCTTAACCAAATCTATCATTAGCTAAATAAACCTTTTATTTATATTGAATTAGAATTGGCCTCCATCTCTTTGGCCTCTTTCCTAATCGATTCAATTTTCTCAGAAAGTTCTTTCTCTAAATCCTTTACTTTGGCTGAAACCGTATCAAATTTATTTTTGACCGTTTCTTTCACCTCATTAAACTTTTCTTTAAAATCTGTTAATGATTCACTGTCTAAATCTTTCAATTTTTTAGACAATTCAGTCACTTTTTTATCTAGATCACTCTTCAATTCACCTGCTTTTTCAGACAAATTATCACGAGTTTCTTTTCCCGAAGCCGGAGCCAGAAGCAAACCTGCCACCGCACCAGTTGCTGCACCTAAAATGAGCCCTAACAACAATTTAGAATCACTTGACATAATAGCGTAATTTAAGTTTATATTAATACTTATAAAGATACTAATAATCATTCAAAAAAGCCATTCTAATGAAGAAAAAGTAAATAATATTTTGCAATTTTGCACATCTATTCAAGACCCGTTTATTATGCCAAAAATATCACTCAAAGGGCAACAGATGCCAGAGTCACCAATTAGAAAACTAGTTCCCTTTGCTGAAGATGCTAAGGAAAGAGGAATCAATGTGTACCATTTGAATATCGGGCAGCCAGATATTGAAACTCCTGAAGCTGCGTTGAAAGCTGTAAGGGATAACGACATCAAGGTGCTATCTTATGCGCGAAGTGAGGGATCAGAAAACTACCGAAAAAAATTAAGTAACTATTACAAACAAAACGATATCGATGTATCTGAAAACGATATCATAGTTACCACCGGAGGCTCAGAAGCCTTGCTGTTCACCCTGGGAAGTATCACTGATTTTGGTGATGAGATCATTATTCCAGAGCCTTTCTATGCCAATTATAATGGTTTTTCTGTTGCCAACGGCGTAAAGGTTGTGCCAATCGTTTCATCCATTGAGAATGATTTTGCCCTTCCTGACATCGAAGATTTTGAAAAGCTGATTACTGAAAAAACAAAAGCCATCCTGATTTGCAATCCGGGCAATCCAACAGGTTATCTGTATTCAAGAGAAGAGTTGGAAAAGCTTAGAGATCTCGCCATTAAACACGACCTGTTTTTGGTTGCAGATGAAGTGTATCGAGAGTTCGTTTATGAGGGAATCAAACATCATTCCATCATGAGTTTGACCGGTTTAGAAGATCACGCCATTATTATTGATTCAGTTTCGAAACGATACAGCATGTGTGGCGCACGAATTGGATGTATCGTTTCTAAAAACAAGACCTTAATTCAAACGGCTTTAAAATACGCCCAGGCCAGACTCAGTAGTCCGACCTATGCCCTTCTTGCCAGCGAAGCTGCGCTGGAAACCCCTCCCGAATATTTCAACAAGGTCATTGAAGAATACGATACTCGCAGAACACTGTTAATTAACGAATTAAGCATGATTAATGGGCTTAAGGTATCCAAACCAAAAGGAGCATTTTACTGTATTGCTGAATTACCTGTTGAGGATGCAGACAAGTTTGCCCAATGGATGCTGGAAAGTTTTAGTGACAAAAATGAAACTGTTATGGTGGCTCCTGCCAGCGGATTTTATTCTACCCCTGGATCAGGAAAAAGTCAAATCAGAATAGCCTACGTTTTGAAACAAGAAAGTTTGATTCGTTCAGTCGAATTACTTAAACTTGCATTAGAGCAATACCCTGGTTAATGTTTCGTAAAAACGTATCTCTTCAGAACTTAAATACCTTTGGCATTGATGCCACTGCAAAGCTATTTGCAGAAGTCACATCTACCGAAGAGCTTTCAGCTATCATTAAGATTCATAAAGACATCTTTATCCTGAGCGGCGGCAGCAATATTCTATTGACCAAGAACATTGACAAACCTGTTGTATTTCTCAACACAAAAGGAATTGAAATTGTCAATAGAAATGACACTGAAGTTTTGGTAAAAGCACAGGCCGGTGAGAACTGGCATGAATTTGTTTGCTGGTGCTTGTCACAAGATTTTGGAGGGCTAGAAAACTTATCCTTGATTCCAGGCAATGTTGGTACCTCACCTATGCAAAATATTGGGGCTTATGGCGTTGAAATCAAAGATTGTTTTGAAAAACTTGAGGCCCTCGAAATTGCTACAGGAATCATCAAAGAATTTACAGCTGAATCATGTGCCTTTGGCTATAGGGAATCCGTTTTTAAGAATCAACTTAAAGGAAGATACATCATACTCAATGTCACCTTTAAACTAAGTACTTCTTCACATACGATAAAGGCTGATTATGGAGCGATCAAAGAGCAACTCGCTTTAATGGGGGTGGCATCTCCCGGTATTCAAGATATTTCAGAGGCAGTCATCAGCATTCGCAGGTCTAAATTACCGGATCCCAAGGAAATAGGGAATAGCGGGAGTTTTTTTAAAAACCCTGTTATTTCATCCTCGCATTTTGCCCAAATCAATTCATCCTATAAGGAGGTGCCGCACTATAAAATATCTGATACGACCATAAAAGTTCCAGCGGGATGGCTCGTAGAACAAAGCGGCTTTAAAGGGAAGCGATTTGGAGATGCAGGCGTGCACAAAAACCAGGCCCTGGTATTGGTGAATTACGATCGAGCCAAAGGGTCAGAAATTTTAGCACTTGCAAAAACGATTCAGGCAGAAGTAAGCAAAAGATTTGGTATTGATTTGGAAATGGAAGTCAATATTATTTAAAATCTCACCAACTTATTCTTACTGATTATCAAGGAGTTTACTCTTTAAAAAAATAGGAGTAAAATATTTCAAATAAGACCTAACATATGTCATAAAATACTTGTCATATATTTTCTTAACTTTATACAAGAGAACCTTTAAAGTTGATTCCCATGAAAATATATGACGAAAAACACATCAAAAATGTAGCCTTTGTTGGCGCCCATAACAGCGGCAAGACCACACTTGCCGAAACCATGTTATTTGAGGCCGGAATGATTAATCGCAGAGGTACCGTGGAAGACAAAAATACCGTAGCCGATTACCATGAAATTGAACAAGAAAGAGAAACTTCGGTATTTGCAACCCCGCTTCACACTGAATGGCGCAATTATAAAATCAACATCATCGACACTCCGGGACTCGATGATTTTATAGGTGAAATAGCATCAACAATGCGAGTGGCAGATTCATTGGTAACCGTCATCAATGCGCAGCATGGGGTTGAAGTAGGAACCGAAATCATCTGGCAGTATATCAATAGGTTTAGCAGACCTACCCTATTTGTAATTAACCAGATAGATCATCCACAGGCAAATTTTGATAACAGCTATCAAAGTATCGTAGATCTGGTAGGAAACAATGCTGTAAAGATCCAATACCCTATTCTTTTAGATGGAGCTCAATGCATCGTTGATGTGCTTAAAATGAAGGTATATAAATTTGGACCTGAAGGAGGTAAACCTGAGAAACTGGAAATCCCCGATAGTGAAAAAGAAATGGCTGATTTCCTTCATAATGAACTCGTAGAAAAAGCAGCAGAGAATGACGAAGAATTAATGGAATTATACTTTGACAAAGGGACACTGAATGAGGATGAAATGAGGAAAGGAATTCAAAAAGGAATGTTACATCATGAATTGTTTCCGGTATTTTGTGTTTCAGCCTTGAATGATATGGGCACCGGCCGTCTGATGGGATTCATTGACAATGTAGCTCCGGCAGCTGCCGACTTAAAACCTGAGCAAAGTCTAGAAGGCAATGAAATACATTGCAAAGCTGACCAGCCCACCGCCTTGTTTATCTTTAAAACCTTCCATGAACCAAATTTAGGGCAAATCACATTTTTTAAGGTCAAATCTGGCGAAGTAAAGCAAAACGACCGATTGAAGAACTCACGTAATGATGAAGTTGAAAGTTTGAATCAGCTGTATATAATGGACGGTAAAAAACGGCATTCAGTTGAAAAACTGACAGCAGGAGATATCGGTGCAACACTTAAATTGAAAAACACGGAGACCAATGACACATTGAGAGCCTCAAATGAGGAGATTACCATCAAACCCATTATCTTCCCTCAGCCGCGTATTAGAAAAGCTGTTGAAGCTGAAAATAAAAAAGATGAGGAAAAGCTCAATGAAGTGCTTAAGAAAATCCATTCTCAGGATCCAACCGTTTCCATTAAGTTCAGCAATGAATTAAAACAACAGATATTGTCTTGTCAAGGGGAATTACATTTAGCCACAATCGATTGGACACTTCAAAACTTATATGGTATTAAAGCCTTGTTTTATAAACCAAAGGTGGCGTATCGGGAAACCATCCAAAGAGCAGCAACACAAAGTTATAAACACAAAAAACAATCGGGTGGAGCTGGTCAGTTTGGAGAGGTTCATTTAAAAATCGAACCCTGGCATGAAGGCATGCATGAACCTGAAGGATTTAATATCAGAGGAAAGGAAGAAATAGATTTGAAATGGGGAGGTAAATTGGTTTTTTACAACTGTATTACAGGAGGTGTGATCGACACCAGATACCTGCCAGCAGTCATGAAAGGAATTCTGGAGGTCATGGAAGAAGGACCTTTAACAGGTTCTTATGCAAGAGATATCAGAGTCATGGTATACGATGGAAAAATGCATTCCGTTGATTCCAATGATATTTCATTCAAAATTGCTGGTGCTCACGCCTTTAAAGCGGCCTTTTTAAATGCCAAACCCAAATTACTCGAACCTATTCTTGACCTTGAAGTACGAGTTCCTGAAGAATTAATGGGAAATGTCATGACCGATTTACAATCTCGTCGTTCCATTATTATGGGTATGGATAGTGATGGAAAACATCAAATCATAAAGGCAAAAGTACCTGAGGCCGAAATGTATAAGTATTCAACCAGCCTGAGATCCCAAACACAGGGAAGGGCAACCTTTAATACTGATTTTGCATCTTTCGAACCCGTTCCTTCTAATGTTCAAAGTGAATTAGTCAAGGAATCATAGATAAAAATGATTACATTTACCCATCAAAAATCCATTTTTTGATGGGTTTTTTTATTCACTTTAGCAACCTATGATATTATTTAGATCAGAAAGCTTTGTCGACTATAAGACCTATACTTTCAATTACGCTTCCTATTGTATCAAAGAGCATCAAAAAGAGCTTCCCGAGATATATGACAAAGGCTTCCTGCCCTATTCAAACAATACAGACTTAAAACAGGAAACCTACTATCTGGCCAGAAGTTTACGAGTTGATCTTGAAAACTTCAAGGAGTCATCAGAAAACAGAAGGGTCTGCCGAAAAATTGAACCCCTCTCCCCCTCTTTTAAGGTTATTCCCATAAATGACTTTAATGTTGACGATAATGCCTTCAAAAAGTACTGTATCCATTTTGCAAATCAACGTTTCAGCGAGCCAATTAGTGAAGAACGGCTAAACTATATATTGCATGCAAAAAGCATTAGCCATGTGTTTCAGTTTACATTAAATGATCAAAAGGTTGGTTATGTCATTAGCATTATTGAACAAGGGTGCCTGCATTATTGGTTTGCCTTTTTTGATTTGGATCAACAAGTATATTCCTTAGGTAAATGGATGATGTTCAGCGTCATAAAATGGGCACAGGAACAAGGCTTAAAACACGTTTATCTCGGCACCTGTTATGGTGAAAAATCACTCTATAAGGTGAGGGATTTTAAAGGCCTGTCTTTCTTTGACGGCAATCAATGGATCTCTGATGTGAAACTACTAAAGACCAAGTGTAAATCAGATGCTGAATTTACAACAGATGAGTTTAAACAAGACACTGACCTTTATCTTGAACGACTTTCAACGGCTCAAGAATAAGGTTTTTATCGAAGACAAAATTGATGAATTGTTTTTCTTTCCTGTAATAAATGATTAATTTTGCACCATAATTGATTCATTATGAAATTACTGATTTTAAGTATTGTTTTACTAGGTTTAGGATTTGCAGGAATAGCCATTAAGATCTGGGCTAAAAAAGATGGTGAGTTTGATGGAACGTGTGCTGGAAGTAATGTTCGAATGAAAGCTGAAGGAATCACCTGTGGGTGCGGAAATGAAGGAAGCTGCAAAACAAATCTTGATAATAAAGAAGCCGGTCTGACAGCAAAAAGCGCTTCTTAGATTGAAATGATTTTACTGATCACATTTTGTATCGTAATAATCATTCAATTATACTTTTATTTATTCCTTTTTCGGAAATACACCAGGTATAAACCATCAACAAACACAGCTCCTGAAAAGGGTGTTAGTATTATTATTGCAGCAAAGAACGAAGCTGCACCCCTTCCTAGCCTGTTATCTTCACTGGCCCTTCAGGAATACCCCCTGTTTGAAATCATATTGGTTGATGACGCTTCTTCAGATGCAACACGCTCGCAGATGAAATCTTTTAAAGAACAGCAGGGGAATTCAGCATTTAGCGTAAAAATTCTGTCTGTAAAATCAGAAGACTCCAAGGGAAAAAAAAACGCAGTCAGTCTCGGAATCGAAGCTGCTCGCTATGAGTTTTTATTGCTGACAGATGCCGACTGTTCTCCGATCTCTCCTCAGTGGATTCGATTTATGTCTCAATCCTTTGATGAAAAAAATGACATCGTTCTGGGATATGGAGCCTACGATAAAATCAACAATTCCTGGCTCAATAAATTGATTCGTTTTGAAACTGTATTAACTGCGGTTCAATATTTTTCTTATGCTTTAAATGGCAAGCCTTACATGGGAGTTGGAAGAAATCTGGCTTATAAAAAAACACTGTTTAAACGTGCCAATGGCTTCAGCGACCATGCTCATATAAAGTCTGGGGATGATGATTTGTTTATTTCTCAGGTTGCCAATGCTAAAAATATTACCATCTGTGACAGCCCAGCATCCTTCACCAGCTCAAGGCCACATGAAAAATTTTCACAATGGCTACGACAAAAAAGACGGCATATTACAACAGCCAGTCACTATAAAAAACATATAAAAAGAAGCCTTGGACTTTTCTATATATCACAATGGTTGTTCTATACTTTGATGACCATTGCCCTGGTCTCAAACACCTATGTTGAAATTATTATTTTACTTGGCCTTTTGAGATTTATTTCCTGGTATTCAATCATGTACAAGACCTGCACACGGCTGCAGGAAAAAGATTTATGGGCATTTGGTCCATTGTATGAAATTTCAATTATATTTATACAATTGTATATTTTTTTCAGGAATATTATTTCACCCCCGAAATATTGGTAATTGCTTTGCTACATGAGCGAAAAGAAAGACACTGGTCTATTAATACTTCAGGCGAAAAAAGGAGATCAAAAAGCCTTTAATGATCTTTTGAATTTATATTGGAAGGATGTATATCGTTTTCAGCTCAATAAATGTCAAAATGAAGATGAAGCTGAAGACATCACCATCAAAGCCTTTGCAAAAGCTTTTGATAAAATTGATAGCTTTGATGACAATTTTCAATTCAACACCTGGCTATTCACCATTTCAAGCAATCTTTATATAGATCACCTCAGAAAGAAAAAGACTGAAACAGTTTCCATAAATAAAAATCACAAGGAAATTCATAAGATTGTAGACGAAGATCCAAGCCCTTCAGACAAATTAATTCAAGAACAGAATCTTGCCCAGCTAAAGGCGTATATACTACAACTGAAACCTCATTATCAGGAAGTGATAAACCTTAGGTATTTTCAAGAATTGACCTATAAAGAAATGTCTGAAAAGCTCGAAGAACCTATGAATAATATTAAGGTTAAATTACTAAGAGCTAAAAAGTTATTAGCAGAAATCATTAGTAACAAATAATTGGATTTCTATGAACAAGAAGGTGTTTAAGGCAATTAAAAACCTTGGTCCCGGTTTGTTATTTGCAGGCGCAGCCATTGGGGTTTCTCACCTGGTGCAGTCAACCAGGGCGGGTGCTGATTTTGGCTTTGGCCTATTATGGGCCCTACTCTTGGTAAACATTTTTAAGTATCCTTTTTTTCAATATGGACCCAGATATGCCTCTGCTACTGGTGAAAGCCTTATCGATGGTTATAAAAAATTAGGGAAATGGGTGCTGATCACCTATTTTATCCTGACATTTCTTACGATGTTCACCATTCAAGCTGCGGTAACCATTGTTACTGCAGGACTGGCACAGAATCTGTTCGGACTTACATCGAACCTGAGCATTTGGAGCGCCATTATCACCTTGGTATGCCTCGGTATTTTATTGATTGGAAAATACAAGGCCCTGGATAAGATCATGAAACTGATCATTACAGTGTTGGCCTTGAGCTCAGTTGCAGCGGTTCTCGTCGCTGTGTTTAAAACTGAACAGTCTTATTCTTTTGATCCGGTAATTCCTCAGGGGGCCGTTGAAATTACTTTTCTAATCGCTTTTTTAGGATGGATGCCAGCACCTTTAGACATTTCTACCTGGCATTCACTATGGACATTGGAAAAAAACAAACAGACCGACAAACCAATTCAATTAAAAAAATCCCTATTCGATTTTAATACAGGATATGTGACAACCGTTTTTTTGGGCATCTGTTTTATGAGTCTGGGAGCCTTGGTCATGTTTTATTCTGAAGAAGAAATAAGTGCGAGTGCAGGTGTTTTTGCCAAACAACTCATCAGTTTATACACAGATAATCTTGGGAAGGGAGCAGCCGTATTCATTGGAATCGCAGCATTCACAACCATGTTCAGCACGACCCTAACGACCTTAGATGCCTCCCCTCGTGCCATGGCAAGAAGTTCAGAATTATTGGGTGGCATTCATAACAGCAGGTTATACCTGATCTGGATACTTTTACTCTCCCTTGGCACTATGATTATTTTGACCTACTTTAAAACAAGCATGATCTCCTTTGTCAAAGTTGCCACTATTGTATCCTTCCTGACGGCCCCTTTTTATGCGATTGCCAACTTTATTCTTGTTAAAGGCAGGCATATGCCAGAGAAATATCGTCCGGGAGTACCACTGCAATTACTGAGTTATCTGGGTATAATTTTCCTCCTCCTTTTCAGCGCCTGGTTCTTAATCACTGTATGAATCAATAAATTATGAACATTTAAACAAAATTTCTAAAATAGTAGTATCTTTGCGTTTTAATTATAATTTATTACAATGTTACAAGGAACAGTAAAATTCTTCAACGAATCTAAAGGTTATGGATTCATTACAGAAGAGGGTTCAAACAGCGAGCATTTTGTTCACATTTCTGGTTTAATTGACAAGGTTAAAGAAGGAGATGCAGTTGAATTCGACTTAAAGGAAGGTAAAAAAGGATTAAACGCAGTAAATGTGAAGACCATTTAATATGAGGCTTTAATTTTTTTAATGTATTAAAACCTGTCATATGACAGGTTTTTTTTTGTTCCAAACATAAAAGTTGACAACTAAATTCCCAAACATGACAAATGTCAACAAATTAGAAGATGCGATTTTTACTTTTGTAGATTACTGCTAACCTGATTGCTTGAACTTTCAAGCATAGAGTAACAGTTTGTTCAATTAGTATCTAAAAAAAATCAAAATGTCTACAAAACACACTTTCCATATTCCTGTGATGGGAACAGGATTCACACTGGATACCCCTTTGAAAGTATCTCCATTTGGAATGGACTCAGTAGTTTCTATCGTGGATGATGTTCTCATAGAAAATCTGAGAAAAACATATTGCGAAAAATTTGAAATTCCATATCAGGCAATTACTGAAAAGATTGAAGATTTCAGAGCAAAAAGAATCACCTCCTATCTGAATTTACTTCAGGAATTGGCTGAAGAAAAGTTTAACCAGATCAAAAACGCCACTCTTGACACCAGTCACGAACTAAAGTCATATTTGAATATGCTTCCTGAGCATTCAAATTTGAAACAGCAATTCGACAGCCTTATTTCTAAAAATACCACATGGCAGGAACTCAAAAACTGGACAAGTCAACATTTAAAAATGGGAAGCATCGATGTAAACGTGATGACCAAACTCGATAAGGTCAATTACAGAAAAGGTGAAAAATTACCCAATGAGTATAATGATGCACATGCCGCTCTTAGAGGATTTGCCCTGAGCAACCTGGAATCTTCAATCATTTTATCTGCCGGAATGAATCCGAGACTCTATAGTTATATGGAACAGTTTGATGATTTCTATCCCGACGAAAACAATCATATCAAGAAAAAGATCGTCATCAAAGTAAGTGATTATCGATCGGCACTAATTCAAGGTAAATTCCTTGCGAAAAAAGGCCTATGGGTGTCAGAATACAGAATAGAATCTGGACTCAACTGTGGAGGGCATGCCTTTGCCACTGAAGGATTTTTAATGGGCCCTATTCTTGAAGAGTTCAAATCAAATAAAGAAGTCCTGATACAAACAGTACATGATATACTGGTGCCTGCGCTGCAGGAGCGTCAAAAACACGCCCCAACGAACCCGCTTACTTTGAAGATAACGGCTCAAGGAGGTGTTGGAACAGAAGAGGAACACAATTTTTTGATAGACCACTATAAGGTAGATTCTGTGGGATGGGGAAGCCCTTTTTTACTGGTTCCTGAAGCGACCACCGTAGACGATGAGACCTTAGAAAAGCTGGCTGCCGCTACTGAGAAAGATTTATACCTAAGTAATATATCCCCTTTAGGCGTGCCTTTTAATAATCTAAAAGGCAATTCCAAGGACATCGAAAAAAGCGATAAAATTGAAGCAGGCAGACCAGGAAGTCCCTGTCCGAAAGAATTTTTAGCACTCAATAGTGAATTTACTGAAAAAACCATTTGTACAGCATCGAGACAATACCAAAGAAATAAAATCAAAGAACTGGACGCTGAGCAACTAACAGGAAAAGCTTACGAAAATCGCTTTAAAAATATCGTAGAGAAATCATGCCTATGTATGGGCCTAGGAGCCGCTACAGAACAAATCCATGACATGGATGTCAAAAAACCATCCAAAGGCGTTTCTGTTTGTCCCGGACCTAATATGGCCTACTTTTCTAAATTGATGAGCCTAAAAGAAATCACAGATCATATATACGGGAGAAACAATGTAATTCCACATGAAGGAAGACCTAATATGTTTATCAAAGAACTGAAGCTCTACGCTGATCATTTGAAGACCAAGATAGATGAAGTACAGGGAGAATTGAACAAGAGACAAGAAAAGTACCTGATGTCCTTTAGCCAAAACCTGCATGAAGGCATTTTGTATTACAAGGATCTTTTCAATTCTGGTAGCAGCAAATTTGAAAATTCCAGAAACCAGCTACTGGCTGAACTGAAACAATACAAAAAGAGCATCAATGAAATGCAGGAAAGTATTGTCAAAATGGTCAATAAGGTTCAAAAGGCTTAAGTAGTGATTCACCACTTGTTTTACAGCATTTAGGAATTCATGATCCCATGTATTTTTAAATGCTGTAACAACATGATGGTTTTGGCATCTTTGATCTCTCCATCGGCGATCATTGACATTGCCTGTTCAAATGCCACCTCTAAAACAGTAATATCTTCCTGTTCTTCAGCCAAACCTCCTCCTATACCAACCTTGTCTTTTTCCTGATATTCTGCAATATAAAAGTGTATTACTTCAGTCACTGCACCAGGAGACATATATGCCTCGAATACTTTTTCAACCTTTGACAGTCTAAAACCGGATTCCTCCTCGGCTTCTTTCAGCACACAGGTTTCAGGATCATCTCCATCCAAAAGACCTGCACAGGCTTCAATCAACATGCCCGATGTATTTCCATTTAAAAAGGTAGGCATTCTAAATTGAGAGATAAGCACTACTGTTTGCTTTTGTTTATTATAAAGTAGCACAGTGGCGCCATTCCCTCGGTCATATGCTTCTCGTTCTTGCTCGATCCACTCTCCGTTGGGCATTTTATAATCAAAAACAACCTTATTCAAGGTGTACCAATTGTCTGATAATAATACCTTCTTAACGTTTTTTACATTTGAATTCATCTTGGCCTATCGCATCAGCTTTTTATATTTGATTCTTTTTGGAATCATATCACCTCCTAACCTTTTCTTTTTATTCTCCTCATAATCTGAGAAGCTTCCCTCGAAAAAATAAACTTGCGAATCACCTTCAAATGCCAATATATGTGTGCAAACTCTATCTAAAAACCATCGATCATGGGAAATGATCACGGCGCAGCCCGCAAAATTCTCAAGGCCCTCTTCTAAAGCTCTTAATGTGTTAACATCCAAATCGTTAGTTGGCTCATCTAAAAGTAAAACATTACCTTCTTCTCGAAGGGTCATCGCCAGATGAAGTCTGTTTCTTTCCCCACCTGACAGTGCTGAAACTTTTTTATTCTGTTCTGAACCACTATAATTGAAACGACCTAAATATGCCCTTGAATTTACCATCTTTCCTCCCATCATGATCAGCTCTTGTTCATCAGAAAAATTCTGCCAGATCGATTTTTCAGGGTCAATGTTCGCATGACTCTGATCGACATACGACACCTTAGCCGTATCTCCTACTTTAAACTCCCCTTTATCTGGAGTTTCTTCACCCATGATCATTCTAAAAATAGTGGTTTTACCAGCACCATTGGGTCCGATAATACCCACAATTCCATTGGGTGGTAATTTAAAATTCAAATCGTCATACAGTAATTTATCTCCAAAAGCTTTGGAAACACCAACGGCATCTATCACATTATTCCCCAAACGCGGACCATTGGGTATATAGATCTCCAGTTTTTCTTCCTGTTGTTTCTGATCCTGACTCATTAGCTTGTCATAGCTCGACAATCTGGCTTTCGATTTGGCATGACGCCCCTTAGGTGCCATTCGAACCCATTCTAACTCCCTTTGCAGGGTTTTTTGGCGTTTTGAAGCCGTTTTCTCTTCTTTGGCCATACGATCTGATTTTTGCTCCAACCAGGAAGAGTAATTTCCTTTCCACGGAATTCCTTCACCTCTATCAAGTTCTAAAATCCATCCGGCAACATTATCTAAAAAGTACCTGTCATGCGTTACTGCAATTACAGTTCCCTTATATTGAGCCAAATGATGCTCAAGCCAATGAACGGATTCTGCATCTAAATGGTTGGTTGGCTCATCAAGCAACAAAACATCTGGCTGCTGCAACAACAATCTGCACAGGGCTACACGTCGCCTCTCTCCTCCCGAAAGGTTTTTAATCGGAACATCTCCTTCAGGGGTCCTTAAGGCATCCATGGCAATTTCCAATTTAGTATCGAGTTCCCAGGCATTCTGAGCGTCTATCTTATCCTGAAGCTCGGCTTGTTGAGCCATCAGCTTTTCCATTTTATCAGCATCCGAATATACCTCCTCCAGACCAAACATATCATTGATCTTATTGTATTCGTCCAAAATTGCCACAGTCTCAGCAACACCTTCTCGAACCACATCCATAACGGTCTTAGAATCGTCAAGCTCAGGTTCCTGTGCCAGATAACCTACCGTGTAATTCGGTGCAAAAACGACATCTCCCTGATAGTTTTTCTCCAGTCCTGCGATAATCTTTAACAAGGTTGACTTACCAGAACCATTCAATCCTAAGATTCCGATCTTTGCTCCGTAGAAAAAACTTAAATATATATTTTTAAGAACCTGTTTATTGCTTCCCTGATAAGACTTACTTACTCCCGACATTGAGAAAATGACCTTTTTATCATCTGACATACCTTGCTTTTTTTATTGTTATTTTTTGAATAATAGTATTGTTTCCTTTTTAAGGCTTACAAATATAACAATCGTCTGACTCTTTTTACACATGTCATGAAAATCATAAAAAATAAAAGACGATATGCTGAATTTCAGCTAACTGAATTCCTGTTTTTAACAACACTCAATTATATTTCCTATTTTTATAAGAACTAATAACCAAATCCCAAACCCTGTCATGAAGCAATTTGTTTTAATGATTTGTTGTTTTTTTCTACTGCAAACCATCCAATCTCAATCAGAAAAAGATTATACTGAAGCCTTCCAATTAGTGGATGTCTGGCTCGAAGCTCAAAAAGATTTTGATCGCCTACCAGGTCTGACTGCCGTAGTTGTTAAAGACCAGGAGGTATTATGGACCGGGGCATTTGGTATGGCCAATAAAGAAACTCAACTAAAGACCAAAGAAAATACCATTTGCAGTATTTGCTCTATTTCGAAATTATTTACCGCTGTAGCCATTATGAAATTATATGATGAAGGCAAAATTAGTCTGGATGACCAGGTAAGCGAGCATTTACCCACTTATACCTTAAAACAAAAATACCCTAACAGCGGCCCCATAACGATCAGATCACTATTGACACATTCTTCGGGCTTACCTAGAGAAGCTGCCTACCCTTACTGGACAGGGCCTGACTTCCCGTTCCCAACACAGGAAGAGATCGATTCAAGCCTTAAAGATCAGGAAACACTCTATCCAGCTTCCACCTATTTTCAATACAGTAATTTAGGACTGACCTTATTAGGTGAGATCGTGGCTGAAATTTCAGGAATGCCTTATGAATCATATGTTGAAGAAAACATCCTAAAACCCTTAAACCTGACCAATACCCGAACAAATATGCCCGAAAATCTTTATGGAACAGATTTGGCTGTGGGATATGCTGCACTCAACAGAGAAGGAAAAAGGAACAAGGTAGCCCTATTTCAAGCCAAAGGAATTACTCCAGCCGCAGGTTTTTCATCAACGGTTAAAGATTTAGGAAAATTTGCCTCCTGGCAATTCAGACTCAGAGACAGCAGTGCTGTTGAAATTTTAAAACCGTCTACCCTGAAAAATATGCAACGCGTTCATTATACCAGCCCAGACTGGAACACAACCTGGGGCCTTGGTTTTGTTGTCTATAAAGGTAGTGATGGTAACACCTGGGTAGGACACGGAGGTTCTTGTCCCGGATATAGATCAACGCTTCAAATAAATCTTAAAACCAAAATGGCATTCTCTGTAATGATCAACGCCAGCGGCACCAATCCGAACCAATACAGCAAAGGAATTCAGGCGATCATGAAAAAAATGGTTGTAAGTAAAAAGAAGCTGGATTCTGAAGCCAATAAAAAGCTTCTTGATTATGTGGGGTATTATGACAGCTCACCTTGGTGGGGAGAAACCTATATTTCTACCCATAATGGTAAATTGGTCAGCTTAGGATTACCCTCCAAAGAGCCTTCAGACAGCATGAGTTTTTATAAGCATATTGAAGGGGATGTTTTTAGACGTATTCGCAAGGATAAAAATTTAGGAGAGACACTTACCTTCATCAGAGACGAGAATAACAAGGTTATTAAAATTGAAAGACACGGCAATTTCTCCAATAAAATGGATCGATAGAGAAATTTTAAGGTTCTTTTCGCTATTAAATGAATTCATAAAAATATCACCTAAACATTTAAATAAGATGCGTTAAGAATCTGAAAATAAATTATTTAAATCTCCATACCACAAGCTTGTTCGGGCGGCAACGCAATATCAGCATCTATAAAACATTTTAAAATCAATCTCACTATAAAGGCCAAATCACAAGAGTTCATATCCATGTCAGAAAAAATACGTAACAATATATATCTTTAAAATCCTTTGAGTTGATAAGATCAACTCGCCTAATCTAACCCTAACCAAATGAACAAAACAATCAACCTCACCCTTGCCTTCCTCTTTTGTTTTTATGCCCAAATTTTTGCCCAGGAAAAGAATCACAAACTCTCTGTCTATGTATCTATTGACAAAACCCTGGAAGACTCCTTTGAAAAAGAAGGTCGAATGTTTGTTTTTTTAACCCACGACTCAATCATTGAACCCAAGGATCAAATTTGGCCAAATCCTTATCGTAAAACCCATATTTTCGCAACAAATATGACATTTTCACCAAATTCTGAGTCTGCCGAATTAAACGCAGTAACATCCTGGACCAAAACCCCCGAATGGGATCTCAACTCAGTTCCGGAAGGAACTTATTATATACAAGTCTTGTGGGATCAGGACACAAAAGAATCCAGAACAGATGCTCCAGGTAACCTATATGCCATTAAGAAGAAAATTAACCTGGATACAGACAAAAACATCTCCTTTACCATTGACAAGGCAATCCAGGCCAGGTCTTTAAAGGAACATGCCCTTTCCAAACTCCTTGAGATAAAAAGTGACACACTGTCTGCCTGGTGGGGAAAAGACATGCACTTAAAAGCCAGTGTGCTGCTGCCCCACAACTATGACAAAAACAAGGACTACCCTATTCGCTATAATGTGGCTGGCTATGGTGGTCGTTATACACGCATCAACCGATTGATATCAAATGATGAATTTATGACCTGGTGGGATGCTGAGGAAGCACCTCAGATCATTACTGTTTTTCTTGATGGAGAAGGTCCTTTTGGAGATTCTTATCAAATGGATTCAGAGAACAGCGGACCCTATGGCTATTCATTGATCAACGAATTAATTCCGGCCATAGAGCAAAAATATCGAGGCACAGATACGGCCAAGACGCGATTTGTGGATGGATGCTCAACTGGAGGATGGGTTTCACTAGGACTGCAATTATACTATCCAGATGTTTTCAACGGCGTGTATTCTTACAGCCCTGATGCCATTGATTTTGAAAATTATCAATTGATCAATATCTATAAAGATGCTCAGGCCTATGTGAATAATGCCGGATATCTCAGGCCCGTTATGAGGGATACCAATGGACAGCCACTTCTTTCACTAAAAGAATTTATAGCTTATGAGAATGTTTTTGGAAGTTCTGACTCTTATTTAAACTCTGGAGGCCAGTTTAGCGCCCATACGGCGCTTTATAGCCCGAAAGGAACGAATGGCCTACCTAAGCCTTTATTTGATCCATATACAGGTGCTATTGATGCCGAAGTAGCGAAAACATGGGAGAAATACGATTTTAAAAAATATGCTAAAAAAAACTGGTCAGAATTAGGCCCCAAACTCCAAGGCAAAATTTACATTTGGATGGGAGATATGGATCATTTCTATTTGAATACGGGAACCAGAAGTTTTGATAAATTTTTGAAGTCAACAGAAAATCCGACATCCGATGCAATTATTGAATTCACTCCCATGGAAGGTCATTGCTCTCAATTTTCTCATAAAGTCATCTTATTAAAAATGCAGCAACGACTAGACAGTTTTAATTAATAAATTTAAATCATATGTATTACAAACAATTCGCCCTGGTATTGATGCTTTCCACCTGTTTGAGTTATGGGCAGAAAGATCAGTCCATTACAAGCATGGACTTTGTAACTATTTTGAATGGCAACGATAAGGAGGCCTTGTTCTATTACGAAAACAACTGGAAAGTATTACGAGAAATGGCGGTAAAAAAAGGGTATATAGCATCTTTTAAGCTACTTAAAGAAATGAATAAGGATAAAAACAGTTTTAGCATTGTTCTGTCTACGAGTTATACAAATTCTTTGCAATTTGAAAAAAGAGAAGAACATTTTCAGGAACTGATCAAAGAAAAAGGAGCCTTAAAATTGCTGAATGAAAAACAACCTGCCGAATTTCGTAAAACCGTCTACAGTAAGGACTTTATACATCGCTAGACCTCTGTTTTAAAAAAAAACCCGCTTTGTAGCGGGCTTTTCTTTAATATTCCATTTTTTTCATATAATCAATTTTGCGCTTCCAAATCTGTAAGGACTTTTTGTGCTCTTCAATATTCTTGTACACATTTTTCACCAAAGGATTATCAGCACTGGCATTAGAAATAAAACTAATATTATTTTCTAATTGCTTGATTTCTTTTGTAATCTCGTCAATTTTTCGCCTGATAAACAATTGCTCACTATCTAATTTTCTAACATTCTTTTGATCTAACAAACTATCTACAGAACTTTTAAAACGCAAGAAACTAGCCTCATCCTTATCAATATTTAACTTTTTATAGGCGCTGTCAAGCAGCTTATTAAACTTGATATCAAGGTGTTTCACCTTTTGGGGCAACACACCCAAAGCTCTCCACTCTTCCAGACCTTTTTGAACAAATTCCATACTAAGCTCTTTACCAGCTTCTATTTCCTTTTTTAGGGCATCCATGAAGTCCTTTTTCTTCTCAATGATTTCTGATTGCCCTTTGTCAAGATCATTTTGCTTTTCATGCAACCTGTCAAAATAATGATTACAGGCATCTTTGAATCGTTTCCAAATCTTATCAGAATCTCTTCTGGGAACATGTCCGATTTTTTTCCATTCAGCCTGAATCTTTTTAAAAACTTCAGTAGCCATTCCCCAGTCTTCACTTTCTTTTAAAGATTCAGCCTGTTCTACCAAAACAAGTTTCTTCTTCAGATTTTCAGCCTGGTCATGTTTAATTCCCTTATAAAATTTATTCTTTTCAGCATTGAATTTCCTGGTCGCATCTCTAAACAACTGCCAAACTTCTTCATTTTTTGATTTTGGCACCCTGCCGATAGCAAAAAACTCATCGCGTAAAGCTTCGAGCTTTTTAATACTTTGCTGCCAGTCTTTATGGCTTGAATTTCCGCTGATATCAAGACCTTTGATCTTTTCGATCACGACTAACTTCAATCCGACATTGGCTTTAAACTTTTCTTCCAGCTGATCTTGAAAATCATGTCTCTTTTTATGGATTTTTTTGGTCGCCTCGCTAAACTTATGCCAAACTTCCTCGCGTAATTCTCGCGCTACCGGACCAATATCTTCCTTCCACATTCTATGTAAAATCTGTAATTCTTTAAAGGCATGGTTTACATCTTCTTCTTCGGCCAATACCTCTGCCTTTTTTATCAGCTTTGATTTTTCCTCCAGATTATGCCTGAAATCAAGATCTCTAAAATCGTTATTCAAATGTAATAAATCATAGAACCGCTCCACATGGTGATGATAAGTTCTCCAAACATCATTGTATTTTGCGTGTGGAATTTGCCCTACCTCTCTCCATCTTTCCTGCAAGCCCCTGAAATTCTTGTACATGGTTGACGCTTCTGCATTGTCGATCAATTCCTTTAATTCATCAATAAGCGACAACTTTAATTCGAGGTTCTCCTTTTGAGTTCTTTCAACTTCTTTATAAAAGTGCTGCCTTTTGCGCTTATATTCGCTCATCAGCTCATCAAATTTATGCTTTATTGGTGCCGAAAGAAAAAAGTCAGCTTCTTCTCCGCCGTTTTTCAAAAAAGCTGTCTTTTGTTCTTTGACAAAAGCGCTAAACTTTTTTTGAAAATCAATCTTTAAACTTTCAATCTGATTCTTTACGTCTTTGATCTCAAAACTCAACAAAAGTCTGTTGATCATTTTTACAATATCATCCAAAGACATAGTAGTCAAATCATATTCAGGAATCTCTTTTGCTTTAGCTGCAGTCGCTTCAACATCATTTGCACTTTCAGCTGTATTTTCATCGACCACCTCTTTAGCCTTTTGAACATCCTCTTTTACTTCTTCCGTAACTTTTTCAGACACTTTCTCAATGACCTCATCTTTGGGTGTTTTCACCGCTTCCTTCAGCTCCTCTTTCTCTTCAGATTTTATTTCTTCTACAGGTTGAGTCGTTTCTTTGTCATCAACAGGCTCCTCTGTTTTTTCCACTTCCTCTTTTACTTCTTCAATTTCAGTACTTTTTTCTTCGTCTTTAATGACTAGCTTCTTTTCCTCTAGATCTTCTTTCTTTACAGCAGCTTCTTTCTGGCTATCATCCCTCTTCTCTTCCTCTTTTTTTGACTTGAGAGGAGAATTCTCATTTTCATTATTCAAACTACTATTGGTAGTTTCTGATGACAACTTATCATTACTTTCGTCTAACATTGTTTCATGTTTAAGGTTCCTATATACTACTTTGAAAAAGTTTTGAAAGATACTAATAGCCCAGCAAATCGCAAAACTATGTTATAAATAAGATGGACAATTTTAAATTGGTTGCGCAGATGCCTGATTGACTATGAGTTCCAGATCTCCCAGGAGCGATCAGCCTGATGCTTTAGCATAGATGAACCATTTTGAACGATAGCTCCTACCTTTTCACCCATTTTCAAAAAAGCCGTTCTCTTGGGATTATATATCAAATCAAATAACAGATGCCGCTCATTTAAAAACTCGTAAGGCAGGTTCGGCTTTTCGTTTATATCAGGAAACGTTCCCAAGGGGCTACAGTTGATGATCAGTTCATGCTCCTTTAGAATTTTCTCGTTAAGTTCCTCATAGGAAATTGTACGGGCTTTCTTTTTTGCTCGGGAAACAAATAAAAATGGAATATTTAATTGGTCCAAGACATAAGCAATAGCCTTGGATGCGCCACCAGTACCCAGGATCAAGGCACCTCGCTCATCACCTTTCCAACAACTCTTGAGTGAAGTCTCAAACCCATAAGCATCTGTATTAAAGCCTTTGAGTCTGCCATCATTCAAAATTTTTATGGTATTCACTGCTCCTATACTTTTGGCATCAGGATCCATCTCATCCAGAAATGGAATGATTTGCTCTTTATAAGGTATTGTCACATTGAGTCCTCCTAAAAAATCAATATCGGCTAAAACTTTGTTTGAAAAATCAGTGATGGATTCAAGATCGTAGTTCACATATTCAAACTGATGCAAATTTAATTCTTCAAATTTTTCTGTAAAATACTTACGTGAAAATGAGTAGGATATGTTTTTCCCTAATAAACCAAAACGCTTCTCTATCATAATGTACTCTTTTATCATCAATACTGACGGTACCTGCCAGCTTGAATTATAATTCAATAGTTCCGTTTAGCTATTTACGTTTAGCCTTATAATTATCAACCGCTGCCCGAACGCTTTTATACTTCAATAACAGGGTCTGTGCTAATACCTTGTCAACACCCAATTCAACTGCTACCATATTGGTGCCTCTTTCAACCAGTTTTTCATTTGACAATTGCATATCGACCATCTTATTTCCTTTTACCCTTCCCAGCTTGACCATGACCGAAGTCGAAATCATGTTTAAAACAAGTTTTTGGGCAGTACCGGATTTCATTCTTGTGCTTCCGGTCACAAATTCAGGCCCTACCACCACTTCTACCGGGTACTTAGCCTCTTTTGCCACAGCCGATCCTTCATTACATGTCACACAACCAGTTATTATACCCTGCTCATTTGCTGCTTTTAATCCGCCGATGACATAAGGTGTTCTCCCTGATGCTGCTATACCTACCAACACGTCATTTTCATTGATTGAAAAGGCTTTTAAATCTTCCCAGGCCTGCTCAAAATCATCTTCGGCATTTTCTACCGCCTTTCTCAATGCACCATCTCCCCCAGCAATAAGTCCGATCACCCAATTATGCGGTACTCCATAAGTTGGAGGGCATTCAGAGGCATCCAAGACACCAAGCCTTCCACTTGTGCCGGCTCCAATGTAGAATAATCTCCCTCCTTTTTTAAAGCGAAGCACAATCTCTTCAACCAGGGGTGTGATCTGCCCAATAGATTTCTCCACTGCCAGGGCCACCTTTTTATCTTCGTTGTTCATATTGGTCAATAATTCATTGACACTCATGTTTTCTAAATTGTCATATGAGGAAGATTGTTCTGTCGTTGATGAAGAATTCATATGTTATTTTTTTGTTGAATTAAAACGAGTCCTAAAATTGTAAGCATCGCATTGACGGCAATACTGATGAACCCAAAATCAAAATTAAAACTGTTTTTTAAATAAAGACTTAATGCATAGGTGAGCAATGGTGCGGCTACACAAACGAAGGGAACCCATTTGTCCTTAACCGAAACTGATGAGAACATTCCTAAAAGGTATAAACCCAATAAAGGTCCATAGGTATACCCTGCTACCTTAAAAATAAGTGAGATCACATCGCCTCTGCTTCCTGAAAACATCATAATGATAAGAAAGACGACCAAACTAAATCCAAAAAGCACATAGTTTTTCAGTTTTTTCTTTTCTGCCCCTGTTTTATTCGTCATATCCATAAAATCATAGGTAAAAGAAGTTGTTAGTGCAGTAAGTGCAGAATCGACACTGGAAAAAGAGGCGGCAATAATGCCGAGTAAAAAGCTCACCCCTGTGATAAGTCCTAGGTGATTAATCGCCAAATTCGGGAACAAGGTATCTGTATCGAGAAACTGCCCTTGCTCTCCAAGAGGCAGGGTTATTCCAATGCTATCTGCATAGATATATAGCAAAATCCCTAATCCTAAAAACAAAAACTGAGTGAGCGCCAAAATCAAACTAAAGGTTAGGGTGTTTTTTTGGGCATCCCACTGGTTTTTACAGGTCAATGTTTTCTGCATCATATTTTGATCCAAACCCATCATGGCAATGGCGATCAATATCCCGGCAATGAACTGTTTGTAAAAATTGTTTCCAGAATTATTCTCCCAGTTAAACACCTTAAAATAGTCATGACTCACTACCTTATTCACAGATTGGCCAAGGCTCAGGTCCATGGCGTTTGTAATTGAATATATAGTGACAATTGCTGCCAGAATCAAAAAGAAGGTCTGCATCGTATCAGTCCAAACTATGGTCTTGATCCCTGATTTGTTGGTATACAACCAAACCAATAACAACACGATGATAACGGTCAGAAAAAATGGTATCCCTAATTTATCAAAAAAGGCAAACTGTAATATTTTGGCTGCAAGCAACAACCGTAAAGAGGCACCAAAAGACTGGGACACCAGAAAGAACAAGGAACCTGTTTTATATGTTTTTTTCCCAAAACGATCATTTAAATAAGCGTAAATGGAAACCAGTTTCAATTTATAATACAAGGGAATCAACACGAAAGTGATAAATAAATAGCCAACAACATTTCCTAAAATAAACTGGAAGAAATAAAAATTGTTATTGCCTACCATTCCGGGCACCGAAACAAAAGTTACCCCAGACAGAGCGGCGCCCACCATTCCAAAAGCAACTAAGAACCAAGGCGACTCGCGATCGCCGGTGAAAAATGACTCATCACTTCTATTTCTTGAAGTTAAATAAGAGATGGCCATGATCAGGCCAAAGTAAATTACGATAATACTAAAAATCAGAAAGGTGCTCAATGCAATAGCTTGTGTTAAACCTCAAAAATAGGCTCCTGACTTGTTAAATAAAAATATTCGTGCATTATTTTTTTATGGTATAGCATGGAGTAGTTTCTCAGGCTACTCCACCGGCTATACTTACTCAAATAAAAGATTGAAACTTGTGCAGGTTTCAATAGGGAATGCAAAGCACATTCCTTTTTTTTAAGACCAGGATTTAATTTTATGGCCTTTAAATGCATATAAAAAGATGATAATATAGGCTGGCAAAAGTATCCAATACCCCTGATTTGCCGACTGAGAAGTGGCCAATACCGCTTCCATTCCGTCTGCCAAATAGCCTTCTCTTAAATGATCAACCAGTTTTCCATACAAGGGAGTTAGAATGGCTCCCCCAGAAATGGCCATAATCAGAAATGCTGCTCCTGTTTTGGTAAACTTTCCGAGACCGTCAATAGCCAGTGGCCAAATAGCCGGCCAAACTAAGGCATTGGCAATACCCAAAGAAGCGACCAACAAGACAGAGGTAAAACCAGTTGTATTTACAATGATCAAACTAAGAATAATTCCGAGTACCCCACTAATTTTCAAAGCCGTTGTTTGACTCATATATTTAGGTATCAATATAACTCCGAGTCCATAGGTTCCAACCATGGCAAACAAGGTAAACGTCGTAAACCACTTAGCCTGTGATACCGGTAAACCGAGGGATAAACCATAGGCAATGATTGAATCTCCGGCGATTACTTCAACGCCAACGTACATGAATAAAGCAATCACTCCCAGAATCAATTGAGGAAACTGAAAAATACTGGTTTTAGCTGTTTTTCCTTCTGCCTCTTCCTTCGTTGGGGCTGCCTCAACGTGAGGAAGTGGTGCTTTTCTAATTAAAACGGCCAATACAGCCAACACAATGGCCATGATCAGGTAGGGCATAAAAACACTGTCAGCCATCGTATCCAGTAATTGATTTTTTTCTTCGCCACTAACCGTGCTCAGCTTCTCGTTCACCTCATCAATTCCTGAAAGCAACAAGGCTCCAAAAATCAACGACCCCAAAGCGCCTGCAACCTTATTGGCAATACCCATAATAGAAATTCTTTTGGCAGCACTTTCTATAGGCCCTAAAATCGTCACATAAGGATTGGAAGCCGTTTGCAATAAGGTCATCCCTGCACCTTGAATAAAAATACCCAAGAGAAACAACCAGTACGTACGTGCATTTGCAGCAGGAATAAATACCAGGGCCCCCAATGCCATGATAAATAAACCAAGAGACATTCCTTTTCTATAACCTATTTTTGATAAAATAGCCGAAGAAGGAATCGCCATCACCACAAATGAAATATAGGATGCTGAAGCTACCAGGTATGACTGAGCTTCGGTCAATTCATTTATGGTTTTCATAAAAGGTATGAGCGCCCCATTAATCCAAGTAACGAAACCAAAAATGAAAAACAAGGCTGCAATAATCATTAATGGAACAAAAGAAGAAGATTTTGACATATGTTGAGTTTTAGCGTGTACTATTTATAAGTTCATCAATTGTGGGGGAATCGAAAATAAAAGTAAGCATAATTCTTATTCCAAGATTCATTATTCTACAAAAGGCCTTATTCTTTAGATAAATAACAAGAAATCATGGGAAAGCCGAATGAATGACAAGATGAATTCAAGGCTTCTTCTTACTATTTTCTTTTTCGTCTTTGAATGCTTCCTTCTCTAATTTCCGTTCCATTTTATTGTTAAGGCGCAGACTGTCTATTTGTTCTTTAGACATTTCTTTTTCTTCAGCTGTCTTTTTCAAACCAATTTTTTCCAGAAATTCACCTCCATTGTTAAAATCAAAACGGTAAGAAATCCCCACACCCTGGGTATACCCCTCACCCTCAGCCACATCAAATTGAATCTCATTCTGTCTGTTATACACCTTAGCCTGAAAGGTTTCTGCGGCGTTCAATGGCACTTTCACTTCTACTTCACCAATTACATTTGAGTTTGTATTGGACCCCACGGGCACCCCAACCTTTCCACTAACGATCACCTTATCAGCAATTCTTCCTGACACCTCCAGCCCCAATTGGTCATCTGTGGTCACATCCTGCACACTATTGTCTGTTCCGATATCATAGGTGACTCCAACTTCAAAGTTTTCATTATCACTCTTCATCATGTTAGACAAAAGCTGTGAGGCCTTTTGTGCAATGGTTCCGGCAATAGCTGCGTTCCCGTCAAAGTTGGTCTTATTATTATCTGTCCTGGCAAAGGCCCCAGTCGCCAAAAGGGAAAAGAACTGGGTTAATTTATCGTCTTCATTCCTAAGTTTAAAGTCCAATTCATTGGCCACGTTCGAGCTGGCATTTGGAATCTTCACATCGAAATCCAGATCTGGAGCAGATAAATTACCCGATATCATTGTGTAGAGTTCCACGTCTATTTTTCGAGAACTGGCTATATCGTCAAGCAAAACAGATGGATTGGCCTTTGTATAATTAATTGCAGTAATATCGACTCGAGCGTCATAGGGATTTCCTGACCAGATGATGGTTCCTCCTTTTTGAACCTCAAAATCTTTATTAATTATATTTTTAAACTGATACTCTCCATTGTCAACCACAAGGTTTCCAAACATTTCAAACTTTCCGTTGGTATCAATGTTTAACCTGAGATTTCCATCACCTGAGCCTCTTAACACAGATCCCGTGGCTTTGTCCAACACAATTTGAGCCACTGCCTCTCTGGTAACATTAAGCCTGAAATTGAGGTTTAAACCCTTCAACTTTTCAAACACTACCTCATCCTTCTTTTCTTCTCCTTCTTCAGCCACGTAATTCTCAAAATGAATGAGTTTTGTGCTGTTCACCGTACTCACATTTCCTAAAGGAACAATAAATTCTGTTCCAGCATTGGTCGTCCCCACAACGTTTATATCAAGATCATCTGTATACCCTTTTAAGGTTGTGCTTCCCCCTAAAAGACCTGTTCCGTAATAAAGGGCTCCTTCCGTGTCTTGGGTATTTAACACCAGTAAATTATTGGTCGTCAATTCGAGATTCATCAACCATTTTTTAAATCCTTCATGGCTAATGGTTCCGTTGATGACTCCTCTTGTTTTCATCTCTTTATCCACCACCTGAAAAGATTGAAAATCGAAGGTATGATCATATAACTTCACTAAAGATTCTCCTTCAAAATCATAATCCACTCCTAAATAAGGTAATTCAAGACCAGATTCTACCAGTGTAATCTCACCTGCGATATCAGGGTTTGCCAAATTTCCTGTGATCATGGCCTCACCACTGGCATAGCCTCTGATATTTCGCAAAACATTTTTACCCAGAGGACTGAATCCGTTTACCCTAAATCGATCCAGATTAGCTGAAGCCAAAATAGTCGGCTGATTTGCACTAAAATCAATGGCTCCCTGGGCTGAAACAGTTTTTAAATCTGCATTCTCCAAGAACAGGTTAAAGGTATAGTTGCGAATATTCTGATCAGATTCGGCGTTAAACCTAAGGTCTCCATAATAATCGTCATTGATGCTAAAATAATTAATCGACAGATCAGCGATGGGAAGCATCTTATCATTTATCCCTCTAAAATTAATAGAACCATTAACCTTTCCATCTAAAGCGACACTATCTATAGAGGGTGTAATATCATCCAGATTAACATTACTGAGTTTTAAATCAATATTCTTTTCCTGATCTGCCGTCAGCAATCCAGCTAAATGAACCTCCTGATTCCCAGTGATCATATTAAAATTATCAATCGCATAGGTTCTGATGTCAGCATCGTATACCACTTTGTTTTGATTGTTATTATCGGGATTGATATACCAGGTATTTTGTTTAAAGGTCAGTTCAGAGGTTTTCATCCCAAAGACCGATTGGTTGTTTTCGTTAATGGTATGGTAAAAGCTAAAACTATATTTCTCCTGCTTTTCACGCCCACCAATCATATCAGCTCTCATAAACAAGGTATCATTCAACATGACATTCACCAGATTAATCTCTGATAAATTATAATATTTTGAATCAATTTCATCGACGCTTAACAGGGTGTTATACAAAGGGTTTTGATTGTCAACCTGCAAGTCAATTTCACTGACAGTATAATTAAAGGCCTCAATCGTAGGTGACTTAACAGTTAGGTTGAAGACATCGTTATCTGAATCAACTGAACCTCTAATATAAGAGTTGGGTCCTAACTGAAGATCAGGAAAAAAAACATCGACAATTTTACTGTAGATATTAAATCTAAAATCAAGAAACTGACCTGGCTCAACCTGCTCCTTCTCATAGTTTACAAATAAACTCCCTAGGGAATTCATGCCTAACTTTTTCAAATCCACAAACTTAAAGTTCCCTCTTACAAACCCATTGACAATATCCGTCGAGTTCACCAGAATCTCTCTTATACTGTCCTTGTTCTGAGAGGTAATTGCGAAATCTTTAAAGTAATAGTCATCATTCTGATTCGAATAAGACGCATCTCGAAAACTGAGTGAACCTTCAATATTGTCAAGACTGCTCCCTGTAAGATCCATCATAATCTTGCCTTTCAGAATCGATTTTTCATCTCTGGTAAATAGGTTTAACTTTAAGAAATCTGCATAATCAACATTGGCCTCGAACTTGAATTTTTTATTATCAGCTAATTCAGCAAGTCCTTTAAAGTCAAGTTTGATATTGGGATCATTGACATTTAAATATCCGTCAAATTGCTTATCCCTTAAAACTCCGTTTATGTCAATATTTGTATAGGTATAGCCTTTGTATTGATGCTTAGATATATGTCCTTTGATACCAATACTGATCTTGTCGATAGAAAATCCCTGTCCCTCAACTTCGCCCACCATAGAGAAATCTCCAATCAGACTATCCCTTACAAACTCACCCAGTTTAAAATCGACCAGTTCAATCTTTCCTTTATAAGAAGCCAGATCTCCTTTATCGATATCATATAGTTTTAAATCAACATCAGACATCCCCATCTGTGCGATTGTCCTTAACTGAATATCTACATTGGACCTCGTAATATCTACCTTGCCACTACTTGAAAAATATCCTATTTTTTCTAATTCTTTAGGAATCTTCTCTCCTAACAATCCTGGCAATAAATTGGTCAAATGATCATAATTAGAACTGATCTCTTTGATATTTCCCTGAAGTCTGAACTTTTCGCGATCCAGGACATTTTTTAAATGAACATCTCCTCTTAATGAGGAATGTCTGTCTGATTCCAGATCAATGTCCTCTATAACAAAGTCATTGATCGTTCCTTTAGCCTTTGCCGTAAAATGTATTTTATCATGCCTGCCAAATTGACCATAGAGTTTCTTTAGGTCTGAAAGCACCACATCTCCTTTTTTAAATACTGCTTCTATCTCAACCTTATTGGTAAAATCTGACAAGTCGCCTTTTTCATAATTAAATACCACATCTGCATGTAGCTCAGATCCCCTGGTAAAGAGCTGGGTCTCCAAAAATTCCATATGTGTATTGGAATACTTAAAATCAGTCGTAAAACTAGTCACTACAATGTCGTGATCTTCAACCACCTTTATTTCCCGGGCCTTCACACTCACATTTGATCCATCTATTTTAAAATCCTCAAAATCTCCTTCAATTTTGTTATAATAGACAATCGGCCCTTCTTTTTTATTTTCATTAAAAAGCGAAAAATTAATGTTCTTTGCGCTGATCAGGGAAGAAGACATCTTAAACTTCTTTGATTCTTTTAAGCTGTCTTTTTTAAACTTATTAACAAAAACTGAAAGACTGTTTATTTTTTCATCCTTATATGTACGTAATATAAGCTTCCCATTCTCCAGATAAATATCACCAAAGTTAAGCTCATTACTAAAGAATTGACGATAGTTTAAAACGGATGTTTCAAGTGATTCGGCCGAAATCAGGGTGTCACCGTGATGATCTCTGATCAACACCTCTTTTAAGGCAACATTTCTAATCGAAGAAAGATCTAGTTTTTTAATAGCTATTGAAGTCCCGTACGCCTTATTTACCCTGCCGGTTACCACTTTGGCTAGGCCGGTCTGAACTGTTGAAAATGAAAGTATAACACTCAGCATCACCAACAAAAAGCTACCTATCAAAAAAACACGAATTGCTATTCTTTTAAAACGCCTGATAATTTTTTATTTCTAAATTTGCATTTTTAAAAGTACAATTTTTGTGCCTAAATTTTTATCATGCAAAAAAAAACTATTCACATACTATCAATAGAGTCTTCATGCGATGATACAGGGGCTGCAGTGCTCAAAAACAATAGTGTTTTATCAAATAGTATTGCCAATCAAAAAATTCATGCCGCCTATGGAGGTGTGGTGCCTGAATTGGCTTCCAGGGCACATCAGCAAAACATTGTACCTGTAGTAGATCAGGCTTTGAAACAGGCAAAAATAAAAAAAGAACAGCTTGATGCAATTGCCTTTACACAAGGACCAGGACTCATGGGCTCATTACTGGTAGGAACCTCCTTTGCAAAGTCATTGTCCATCGCTTTAGATATTCCATTGATACCGGTAAATCACATGCAGGCTCATGTGATGGCACATTTTATTGAAGAGAAAGAGCAACGTATCCCACCCTTTCCTTTTTTATGTATGACCATTAGTGGTGGACATACACAAATATTAAAGGTCATCAATTATCAGAAATTTGAAATTTTAGGAGAAACCATTGATGATGCTGTTGGAGAAGCCTTCGATAAAACTGCAAAATTATTGGGACTTCCTTATCCGGGAGGACCTTTGATCGATAAATACGCCCAATTAGGCAATCCTGAGGCATTTTCTTTTTCTGAGCCAAAGACTTCAAATCCTTTAGATTTTAGCTTTAGTGGATTAAAAACTGCCATCCTTTACTTTTTACAAAAGGAGCAAAATAAAAACAAGGATTTTATAAAAGAAAACTTGAATGATATCTGCGCCTCTGTACAAAAAACCATCGTCAACATTCTGATGAAACGATTGCAAAAAGCAGCATCCCTTACAGAGATCAAGGATGTAGCTATAGCAGGAGGGGTATCGGCCAATTCTGAAATCAGATCTTCACTAAAAAGTATGGAGTCCAAACTTGGCTGGACCACCTATATACCCAAATTTGAATATACGACAGATAATGCTGCTATGATAGGGATCGTTGGCTATCACAAATATTTAAACAAGGACTTTGCCGAAGAAACCGCCACTGCATCATCAAGGCTTAGCATCAACGAGTAAATTCAACTTACCATTAAACTAAAAAACCGTTCAGACTTACATCCAAACGGTTTTGATATTTACAGAAACTGCACATTACATAAACGCTGCAGCTATTTTTTTATACAAGCCCTTTTTCAGCTTCTCTCTAATAGATGAGAAGGCTTCAATGGTTTCAGCCACATCATCAAGATTATGCGCAGCTGTAGGTATTAACCTCAACAATATCATCCCTTTAGGAATAACAGGATATACTACAATCGAACAGAATATACGGTAATTCTCTCTCAGGTCATTCACCATCGCCATCGCCTCAGGAATATCTCCTTCTAAAAATACCGGAGTAACACAGGTATTGGTCTTTCCAATATTAAATCCTTTTTCCACCAAACCACTTTGAAGTGCGTTTACATTTTCCCATAATTTAGTTCTTAACTCAGGCATGGTTCTAATCATATCAAGCCTTTTCAAGGCTCCTTTTACCATGGCCATAGGTAAAGATTTGGCAAACATTTGCGATCTCATATTGTATTGCAGGTATTTGACAACATCTTTATTACCAGCAAAAAAAGCTCCAATTCCCGCCATCGATTTTGCAAAAGTGGCAAAATAAACATCGATTTCATCCTGAACTCCCTGCTCTTCTCCTGCTCCGGCACCGGTTTTTCCTAAAGTTCCAAAACCATGCGCATCGTCAACCAATAATCTGAAATTATATTTTTTCTTAAGGGCAACAATCTCTTTCAATTTTCCCTGCTCACCTCTCATTCCAAAAACACCTTCACTGATCACGAGAATTCCTCCTTCAGATTCTTCCGCTTTTTTTGAGGCTCTGATCAGGTTCTTTTCAAAGCTCTCCATATCATTGTGGCGAAATGTAAATCGTTTCCCCTGGTGTAATCTGGCACCGTCAATAATACAGGCATGCGAATCCATATCATAGACCACAACATCATTTTTCGTTACCAAAGCATCAATAGCTGATACCATTCCCTGATAACCAAAGTTCACCAAATAGGCTGCTTCTTTACCGACGAACTCAGCACATTCACGCTCTAGTTGTTCGTGGTATTCAGTATGTCCACTCATCATTCTAGCTCCCATAGGGTAAGCCATTCCATGCTCTCTGGCTGCATCGGCATCGGCCTTTACAACGTCAGGGTGATTTGCCAGACCAAGATAATCATTGATACTCCAGGTAATCACTTCCTTTCCATTGAAACTCATTCGGTTTGATATGTTTCCTTCCAATTTCGGAAAAACATAATAACCTTCCGCTTGCTTGGCCCACTTTCCAAGTGGCCCCTTATCCTTTGTTATTCTTTCAAATAAATCTTTCATGTAACTATCTCATTTCAACTGAGGATTCTAAAAATCGCTCTGTTTTAATTATTTGCAAAAATAGAAAAAAATTATGATGTAAAACTTTCTATGTTTATAGTTTTTAACAAAAACAAAAAAGACCGTTTGGTTCACAAACGGTCTTTCCCTTAAATTTTCCTATAAAATCCTTATCTAATTATCTCTAAGGCGTTTTTCTCTTGTTTCCTTGAATCAAAGAACCCTTGTTCCCGCATCCATTCATCACTATATATTTTTTCCATATATCGCGATCCGTGATCAGGGAGTATCATGACGACCATACTATCCTTGTCAAAATAGCCCTGTTCAGCATATTGCATGGTGGCTTTTACAACAGCTCCGCTCGTGTAACCGGTAAACAATCCTTCAACCATAGCCAATTCTCTGGCTTTATGGGCTGCTGCCTCATCGGTCACCTTTTCAAAAACATCAATCACATCAAAATTTGTAGCTGACGGAATCAGGTTTTTACCCAGTCCTTCAATGCGGTATGGAAAAATTTCTTTTGTATCAAAATCAGATGTTTCATGAAACTTTTTCAAAATAGAACCGTAGGCATCTACACCTAAAACTTTAATCGCAGGATTCTTTTCCTTTAAATACTTACCAACACCAGAAATAGTTCCACCGGTGCCACTGGCCACGACAACATGAGTCACCTTACCCTCTGTTTGTTCCCAAATTTCAGGTCCGGTAGACAAATAATGTGCCTCTGCATTTAACTCATTAAAATACTGATTGATATAAACAGAATCTGCCGTTTCTTCATGCAGTCTTTTTGCTACCTGATAATAAGATCTCGGATCGTCTGCGCTCACATGTGCAGGACAAACATACACTTTGGCCCCCATGGCCTTTAGCATGTTTATCTTTCCTTTAGAAGCTTTTGAATTTACGGCAAGAATACATTCATATCCTTTAATAATACAAACCATTGCGATACTGAATCCTGTATTCCCTGAAGTCGTTTCAATAACCTTACTTCCCTTTGTCAGAATACCTCTCTTTTCAGCCTGCTCCACAATATGTGTCGCTATTCTGTCCTTCATAGAGTGCCCGGGATTAAAGGCTTCATATTTTGCTAAGAACTGACCGTCTAACTCTTTTGTTATTTTATTTAATCGTACTAAGGGTGTATTGCCAATTAAATCTAATATGTTATTAGTTATACCGTTATGTTTTTTCATAAAAATATAATGCTTTGATTATAAAAACCGGGCAAATTTAAGTATTTTTTTTAAACTATAAATCGTTATTCTTCATTTGAATCGAATAAGCTCAGCGGCTCACACAATATTACAAAAAAAAATATTACTCACTAATTCCCTCTAAATCAAACAAGAAGCAATAATCACGTGTCACCTCTTTCAAGGCATCGAACCTACCAGAGGCACCGCCATGACCAGTATCCATATTCGTATATAAAAGCAATTGATTACGATCTGTTTTATTCAACCTGAGTTTCGCTACCCATTTTGCAGGCTCAAAATACTGTACCTGTGAATCGTGCAGACCAGTGGTCACCAACATATGCGGATACTCATGTTGTTTGACATTATCATAAGGAGAATAGGACATCATGTAGTCATACGATTCTTTTTGCTTCGGATTGCCCCATTCATCAAACTCACCTGTTGTCAATGGAATGCTTTCATCTAACATCGTGGTAACGACATCAACAAAAGGAACGGCCGCAATAATTCCGTTAAAAATTTCAGGGCATAAATTGATCACAGCACCCACCAAAAGCCCTCCGGCTGATCCTCCTTCTGCATACAAGTGTTTCGCTGAAGTATACTTATGAGCGATCAGGTGTTTGGCGGCATCAATAAAATCGTAAAAGGTATTCATTTTATGAAACATTTTTCCATCGTCATACCAGCTGCGACCCAGGTATTCTCCTCCTCGAATATGTGCAATGGCATATATAAAGCCCCTGTCTAGCAAACTCAAACGAACAGAACTAAAGCGATCACTTACGATACTTCCATAAGAACCATAACCATAAAGCAACAAAGGCGTGTTCTCATCAATCTTCGTTTTTTTATGATATACCAATGAAACAGCGACCTGTTTGCCATCACGCGTGTTCGCCCAAACACGTTCACTTGCATAATTTTCTTTGTCAAAGGTTCCTCCGAGCACTTCCTGCTCCTTCTTAATTTCCTTTGAACGGTCATCAACGTTGAAATCAATTACTGAATTCGGTGTCGTTAATGAATTATAACTATACCTGATGATATTCGTGTCAAATTCAGGATTGTTGTATACTGAAGCCGAATAGGTCTCTTCTTCAAAAGGCAGATGGTAATCATCACTTCCGTCCCATTTTCTAATCCGAATCTTATTCAAGCCGTTATGTCTTTCTTCAAGCACCAGAAAATCCTTAAAGATCGAAATGTCTTCTAATAGTGTATCTTCTCTATGAGGAATGACCTCTTCCCAATACTCCTTTGAAGTATGGCCGATCGGAGCCTTCATCAACTTAAAATTAAGTGCATTATCTCTATTCGTTAAAATATAGAAGTCAGGGCCATAATGAGCAATACTATATTCAAGGTTCTTTTCTCTTGGATGGATGATCACAAATTCTCCATCTGGATCATTGGCATCCAAATATCGGTACTCCGTTGAAAGGGTACTATAAGAACCAATAATAATAAAACGTTTAGATTTTGATTTATAAGCAAAGGTCCAAAACGCCTCATCCTTTTCTTCAAAAATCAAAACATCTTCATCAACTCCTGTTCCTAAAACATGTTTATAGATTTTATCACTACGCAGGGTCAAGGGATCCTTTCTCGCGTAAAAAACAGTTCTGTTATCATTGGCCCAGGCAGTACTTCCGGTCGTATTTTTGATAATTTCCGGATATAACTCACCCGTTTCGAGATTCTTAAACTGAATATCATATTGCCTTCGACTTACCGTGTCTACCCCAAATGCGGCCAATTTATTGGATTGGTTTACATTCAATCCAGTTAGTGCAAAATACTCATGTCCCACCGCCAGCTCATTAACATCAACAATAATTTCTTCCTTTGCATCCAGGCTTCCTTTTTTTCTGGTATACACAGGGTATTGCTTTCCTGTCTCATATTTGGTGATATAATAATAGCCGTTTTTTTTATAAGGAACAGACTCATCATCTTCTTTGATTCTTGCCTTCATCTCTTCAAACAAATCCTCCTGAAATTGTTTGGTGTGACTGGTTGCCTGATGATAATACTCATTTTCAGCATTCAAATAGTCAATTACCTTAGGGTTTTCACGCTCGTTTAACCAGTAATAGTCATCAATTCGAACATCACCGTGAATTTCCATTTTTTTGGGAATTCTTTCTGCTACCGGAGCAGTCATCTCCTTTTTCGACATATTTGTATCTTTCATCTATTTTCGACAATTCTTTTTCACGGGGATTGCAAAAGTAATAGATAATATTGTGGTAACCATAATTAATTTTTTCAATATAATTAGGGGTATTTCTTAAATTCTTATTTTTGCACTTGACCAAAAGGTCAAAAATGTCAATTAAATCTAAATTTAAGCTCATGTTTGGAGATATGCAGGGAATGATGGCAAAGCTACAGGAAGCTCAAGCCAAAATAGAAGAAACTAAAAATCGTTTAAATACGGTCATGGTAGATGGCGATGCAGGTAACGGAATGGTTGTTGTGACTGTTACAGCGAACAGAGAAGTTAAAAACATCGCAATTGATGACCAGCTCCTAGAAGATAAAGAAGCCTTAGAAGACTACCTGATTCTTGCGCTGAACAATGCCATAGAAAAAGCCAATCAGATCAACGAATCAGAAATGGCTGCTGCAGCTAAAGGAGGAATGCCAGACATCCCGGGAATGGACATGTTCAAATAAGAGCTAGGCTTATTGAGTCTGAACCTCTTCTCTTTTTAGCATGTGGACCGTAATTAAATATTGCGCCATGATATAAGTGAGCATGATGCTGACCGGATAAAAGGATTGTGCTTCATAAAATTTATTCAGGGCGATCATGCTATCTGAAATGATAAACAACAGGGCTCCTTGCAACAGTAATAAATTGCATTTATTTTTATGGTGCAGATACTGTAGCAAGGCCACCATTCCAAATACAGAAATCACAAAACCATACACAATCACAGGAATCAACAGGTCGTTCAGCGTCGGTTTCAAAATTGAAATCAACACACTGTAAAACACCAGAAAAGGAATCATTGACATCAGCTTATGCTTTGCGCTGGCACTGGCCAATCCTTTTGAAAATATGAAAATATACAACAATTGGGTCATCAGAAATGCGCCAATACCGTAGATGAAATAATTAACTTTATCCAGCAATAAAACATCACCTAAAAAAGAGAAAACAAGCGCCACAACGAACAGCTTATTGACGTCAGCACTTTTTGTAAGATACCAAAACAATAAAGAGGGAATGATCAGTGATTTACAAATCACTTGTAGAAATGAATTCTGCAGATAAATAGCGACAATATCACCTATTGACACGAGCATAAACAATATAAAAACGGGCCTGGATAATTTCTTAAGATTCATCTTTTATTCAAATTCCGGAATGAGACATGCCTCCGACAGTTTCAAAAGTAG
>CAYQPI010000231.1:0-39137 GCA_964419405.1 uncultured Flavobacteriaceae bacterium | reverse complement strand
GATGATATTTTTGACAAACTGGATGATCAAAGAGTAGGGCAGTTGTTGCATTTGGTCAATGATGATAGTTTTGGTCAATTATTTATTACCGACACACATGATGCTCGAACAGAGGCACTAATTAAAAATACAGGTCAATCTTATAAAATGTTTAATTTATAAGAACCAATACTATGGCTAAAAGAGAAAACGATATAAATAAAATAAGTGACCTGATTCCTCAGATGCTCGAACAGAACAAGCTGCAAAAAGGAATGGATCAGATCTATGTGAAAGAAGCCTGGGGAGAAGTTATGGGAAAGGGTGTACTGAATTATACAGAGTCTGTTAGCCTGAAAAATCAGACGATTTTTGTCAAGTTGACTTCTTCAGCATTACGTGAAGAATTGGAATACGGTAAGGATAAAATTGTTAAAATGATGGATGCCAGTTTAGAACATGTGAACGTTAAATCCATAAAATTAATATAAAAAAAACCGCCAAGTGGCGGTTTTTTTTATAGCTATATAACAAACTTAAAATATCTCTCTGCCAGAAAAGTGAAAAGCTCCTTCGATCTGAGCATTTTCATCACTATCTGAACCATGAACGGCATTTTCGCTGATAGATGTTGCAAAAAGCTTTCTGATCGTACCATCTGCAGCTTCTTCAGGATTGGTCGCGCCTATAAGTGTTCTGAAATCTTCAACTGCATTTTCTTTCTCCAATATGGCTGCAACAATAGGACCTCTGGTCATATATTCAACTAAATCAGGAAAAAATGGTCTTTCACTATGGATAGCGTAAAAAGTTTCTGCATCTCTTTGAGTCATTTGCGTTTGCTTCATCGCTACGATCTTAAAACCGGCTGTATTGATTTTTTCTAGTATTGCACCTGTATTTCCTTTTTCAAGTGAATCAGGCTTTATCATTGTAAACGTTCTATTTGTTACCATTATATTTATGTTTCAATTTTTTTGCAAAAATACTTTATTTCAACTTATTGACTAAATTTTGAAGCTTTATTTTTAAAACTTTTGTTCCAATGATCTATAAAGGGTATTTCCTTCACCTCTGATTTCCATTCGAACTGTGTTATTGTCAAAATCAAAGCGAAGTATGCCGAAATTCTTTTTTGAAACCACATCGGCGATTCGATAAGGGTTTGTTTCTCCGTCAAATGATTCATAACTATGTGTCATACCACTTGAGGTGAAATCGATCAAGGGGTAATTCAGGCCGGGTAGTTCTGTTTTGGATATTTCTGCAATATGTCTGTCTCCAGAAAGTATAATAACTCCTTTGGCCTGGCTGTCAACGATGAGCTGTTTCATTTTGTCTACTTCCTTAGGCATGGTACCCCAGCTTTCAAAGCCATGTTCATATGACAGAAATTGAATACTGCTCATAATAACGTTAAATTGAGCTTTAGACTCTTTGAGCTCTTGCTCCAGCCAATTCCATTGCGTAGCGCCTAACATGGTAATATCACTACTGGTATTAGGCACATACCTTTTTACTCCTGTAGGGTCTTTTGTTAAATCACTTCTAAAATATCTGGTATCAAGTACAATCACTTTTATAGATGACTTGTTCACTTTATATTCTTTACTGAAATATATTCCTTTCTGACTCCGACGCGGACTATCTTGAGGTACATCGAAAAAATCAAGAAAAAGTTGTTGAACGCTGTCTTTCTGTTTGTAGTGTTCTCCACCATCATTCAGGCCATAGTCATGATCATCCCAGGTGCCAAGAACCGGTACCCTGTTTTTAAAATCAAGGTAGTCAGCCTCATACTTCATCTGATCATAATTTTTTCGCATAAACGTCATGTCATAAGTGTCGGCATAAATAATGTCTCCTCCCCATATGAACAGATCAGGATGATGCTGTAAAATCGGTTCCCACAATTCATTCTTTAGATTTTGATTATTGCAGGAACCAAAGGATAATACAAATTCTTTCTTTGGTTGACATCCTATGATAACATAGCATAGAAATGAAATTATCAGGAGTGGTTTTAAGCTTGTTTTCAAGGCAGTGAGGTGTTTTATATATCGGTTTACAAAGAAATGAAAACTAGCTTAAAGAAATTGAAATTTCGATGATAATATTATTTTTATTGTATATTCGCAGACTATGAATGAAGTAGATTTTCGACGCTTACAGCAAATACTTTCAGAACCAAAAAAAATTGTCATTACCACGCACAGAAACCCTGATGGAGACGCCTATGGGTCTAGTCTGGCACTCTATTGGTTTTTGAAAAAAAATGGACATTATGTAAAGGTGTTATCCCCGAATGACTGTCCTGAATTTCTTAAATGGTTACCTGGAGAATCAGATATAAGTTTGTTTGAACCTGACCCTGTAAACGGAAAAGAAATTTTATCTGAAGCAGAGATAGTTTTCACCCTGGATTTTAATGCATTTCATCGATTAGGAGATAGTATGGGGCAGGTCATGCACGAGATAGATCCTATATTTGTTATGATCGATCACCATCAGCAGCCTGATGATTTTGCGGAGTTTCAATTGGTAGATTCAACAATGAGTTCTACCTGTGAAATGGTTTATCAGTTTATAGAAGGATTAGGTCAAGTTGAGTTAATAGATCAAGATATAGCCAGTTGTCTTTATACAGGTATTTTGACAGATACCGGTTCCTTTAGATTTCCGGCGACTACAAGTAATACACACAGAATTGTGGCAGATTTATTGGATAAAGGTGCTGATAATTCAGAGATTTACAATAGAATTCACAATGTGAATACGTATAACCGCATGCAGCTTTTAGGACGTGCACTTGATAATTTAGTAGTACTGGATAGATTTCATACGGCCTATATAACCTTATCACAGAATGAGTTGAATGCATGTAATTTTCAAAGAGGAGACACTGAGGGATTTGTGAATTATGCACTTTCGCTGAAGAATGTTATGTTTGCTGCGATATTTATAGAAGATAAAAAACAGAAAATTATTAAGATATCGTTTAGATCTGTAGGTGATTTCTCCGTAAATGAATTTTCTCGTGAACACTTTAATGGAGGTGGGCATATCAATGCAGCAGGGGGGAGAAGTGATGTATCCTTAAAAGATACCGTGAAAAAGTTTGTAGAAATTTTACCTTCCTTAAAAAATGAATTAACCTTGTTATAATGAAATACTTATCTGTATTCTCCACCGTTTTACTTTTTATAGTTTCCTGCTCGAATCCCGAGGCGAGAAAACCGATTGTAAGAAAGACCAGTTCCTTTATGAACGAATCTATCGAACGAAATAAAATGTTGAACAAAGCCGAAAATGCCGTTTTGATGCAACGAATGCAAGCTGATAGTTTACATAGCTATGTGAATTCTGAAAATGGTTTTTGGTATTATTATGAGCGTAGTACAACGGATGATACGTATAGCCCAAAAAGAGGGGATGAGGTGTTTTATAAACATGAAATTAAAGGGCTCAATGACGAGGTGATTTACTCAGAAGAGGAGCTGGGAACCAAGAGTTATTTGGTAGATAAGGAGGAACTTGTAACCGGGATGCAGGATGCCTTAAAATTAATGAAGGAAGGAGAAATAATGACTTTTTTATTTCCTTCCTATAAAGCTTATGGATATACAGGTTTTGATAAAGTAAAACCAAATCAGCCTTTAATATATACTGTCGAATTATTAAAAATAAATAAATTAAGTGAAAATGAAAGTAATTAACTTGTTTCTAATTGTGCTATTGTCAAGTATTTCAGCTTGTAAGAGTACTAAATATGCTGATCTTGATGATGGAATGTATGCTGATATGCAAACAGACAGCGGCGATATTCTTTTAAAGCTTGAGTATGAAATTGCCCCCATTACGGTGGCAAATTTTGTTTCCCTGGCTGAAGGAACGAACCCTTATGTAGACAAGCAGTTTAAGGATAAGCCTTTTTACGATGGACTTAAGTTTCACCGCATTGTAGATGATTTTATGATTCAGGGAGGTGATTATAGAGGGAATGGTTCAGGAGACCCCGGCTACAAATTTGAGGATGAGTTTACCATGGATGAAAATGGTGACTTAATGTTGTCTCATGACGGCCCTGGGATACTGTCTATGGCGAATTCAGGACCCGATTCTAATGGTTCCCAGTTTTTTATAACACATAAAGAGACTAAGTTTTTAGATGGAAGACATACAGTCTTCGGCTATGTGGTTCAGGGGCAGGAGGTTGTTGATTCTATGAAGCAGGACGATGTGATTCAAAAGATCGAAATTATAAGAGTAGGAAAGAAGGCGAAAGCTTTTGATGCATCAACTGAGTTTTCATCTTATTTTGCCAAAATAGAGGAAAGACAAAAATTAGCAGAAGAAGCACGTGAAAAGAAAAAGGAGGAATTGGTTCAGTTTGTGAAGGATAATGAATCTAAATCTACAGTGCTTTCTTCAGGCCTTAAAATCATTCAATTGAAGGAAGGTAGCGGTGTGAAACCCACTATAGGTTCTAAGGTTGGTGTTTTCTATGCAGGTTATTTTATGACAGGTGATCTTTTTGATTCCAATATTAAGGAGGTTGCAGAGATTTATGGCAAGTATGATAGAAGACGGGAACAGGCAAGAGGATACGATCCAATACCTATGGACTACAGTCCTGATGCAGCGTTGATTCCTGGATTTAGAGAAGGACTTCAACAAATGAACTATGGAGATAAAGTATTGTTGATTATTCCTTCTCATTTGGCCTATGGGGAACAGGGATCACGAGGGGTTATACCTCCAAATGCTGATTTACTGTTTCAACTGGAGATAGTAGATGAGCAATAATTTCATGCTAGAATTTAATAAAAAAGGGGCCTTGAGCCCCTTTTTTATTGACCTGATGCCATACTTCTGACAAGGGAATTTTATGTAATTTTAAATAAATAATTAAAATTTGACATTTTTTTGCAACACCACTTCTTAATTGTCGTATTTAAGACAGAACAATAACTCAGATGACCGGAAAAACTCAAGAGCATTTAATTGAAAAATGCATGCAAAATGACAGTCGCGCACAGATGCAGCTCTATGATTTATATTGTAAGGCAATGTTCAATACGGCTTATAATTTTATAAAAGATGACGCCATTGCTCAAGATGTTATGCAAGAGGCTTTTATTAAGGCTTTTAAAAAGATCCATACCTATACAGGCGAAGCCACATTTGGAGCCTGGTTAAAGAGAATAGTCGTCAATCAAAGCCTTGATTGGTTAAAGAAAAAGAAACTGGCTACCATAGAATTGAATGAGGAAGTGGTGCATTTACCAAATGAAGAACATTTAGAAGTAGATAGTGATATCAGTCTGGCAGTGATCTATAAGTGTATTGAACAACTGCCTCAGAAATGCAAGAATGTTGTCAAGCTCTATTTGGTTGAAGGGTATGACCATCAGGAAGTAGCACAAATATTAGAGATATCTGAAGTGGCCTCCAGGTCACAGTTATCAAGAGGAAAAAGTAAATTAAAAGAACTATTAATTCACGCGAACTATGAAAGTTGATATTAAAAAGAAACTAAAGGAAGATCAGATGTTAAGAGAATTATCAAATAATCACCGTTCAGAATTTGAAAAAAAATTGCAAAAAGAATTGCATGGTAATTCGGGTGGTATACGACAGTATTTAATGATTGCTGCTTCTGTCGTTGTATTGTTCACTATGGGGTATATGATTACCCTGAATCAGGATGACCCTAAGGAGAGAATCGTGGCTCCTAGTGCCTCGGTGACTTTAGAAGAGTATTCCCCTGAATTAAAGAAAATTGAGAACTATTATTTGACAGCAATCAATATGGAACTGGCAAATCTAGAAGTTACCGATGCAAATAAATTAGTGCTTCAGGAATATTTCAGAAAAATGAATAGCCTTACCAATGAATACAAACTTCAAAGTGAAGAATTACAAATCAATGAAATTGATGAGGAATTGATCAATAATTTGATTGATAATTTACAAATGAGACTACAATTGATGATCGAGTTAAAAAATGAATTAAAAAAATTAAAAAACAAAGAAAATGATGCCCAAACAATTTAAAATTTTAATCGTATTATTCTCGTTCACGATAGGAATTCAAGCCCAGAGATTTGTCAAGCCTCTGCAGGAGTTTAAAGTGGGAAGCAATACAGAAGTGTCGATCAAAGCGTCTTATGCTGAAATTGAAATCGTTGAATGGAATAAGAATAAGGTAGAAGTAGAAGGAATTATGGAAATTCAAGGTCTTCCTGAAGATGAGGCTCAGGATATCTTCGACAGCTGGGATATAAGTGCCCAGGCGAATTCAGATAAAATTAGTATCAGATCAAGTTCCAGTAATTTTGGAAATGAATATTTCTTTATCAATAGTGACAAGTATATAGGAAATGTAGTGGTTGATATTCCAGAAGTAAGCGATCGTGTAATTGATATCATTGATTCTATACATTTCGTATTACCTGAATTTGAAAATTTTCCGGATATCAATTTTGAGATGGATCAAAACTTTCAGTTTTCTGGTGATTCCATAGCCTTTGATTATGAAGAGTTTCAGAAGAACAGCGAATATCTGTTGCAATGGCAGGAAGAGAATAAAGAACAGATGAAGATCATAAAAAAGGAATTGAAAGAGAATCAGGCTGAAATGGCGAGACAACAAAAAGAAATGCAAAAAGAGATAAAGGAAATGCAGCGTGAGGCTATGGAAGAGGCACGACTTCATGCAAGAGAGGCACAACGTCAGGTGAGAGAAGAACAACAAAAGGTTAGAGAGGAGCATCGAAGAGCCGTGACAAGTGCAAGAGAGAGAGAGAACGAGGTGAAACGAATTATTGAAAACAGACAGAAAGTGAAGATCAAAAAGACGCTTCGTATTAAAGTTCCTCGAAATGCCAAATTAGAAATGGATGTAGATTACTGTAAAATAAGCACCATTTAGGGAGGAAAATTACATGTAAAAATGAAACACTCAGGTTTTTAATCTGGGTGTTTTTTTTGATTCTCCTTGTTGTAAATGTTCTTATATTTGAAGTCTTATTAAATACCTAATTCCAAGATTGAATACCATGCAGAATTTGTTCCTATATAATTCACTGAGCAATAAGAAAGAGCTATTTGAACCAGTTAAAGAAGGCTATGTTGGCATGTATGTTTGTGGACCAACTGTGTATAGCAATGTTCATTTGGGTAATGTGAGAACATTCATGTCATTTGATATGATTTATCGCTACTTTTTGCACTTAGGGTATAAGGTTCGATACGTAAGAAATATTACAGATGCTGGTCATTTGACAGATGATTCCAGTGAAGATAAAATTTCGACCAAGGCAAGATTGGAAAAGTTAGAACCTATGGAAATTGTTCAAAAATACACGACAGATTTTCATGTGATCTTGCAAAAATTCAATTTTCTGCCACCTAGTATTGAGCCAACGGCTACTGGTCATATTGTAGAGCAAATTGAAGCCATACAAACGATACTTGAAAATGGATTGGCCTATGAAGTGAATGGCAGTGTTTATTTTGATGTACTGAAATACAACGAAAAAGAACATTATGGTATTTTATCAAAAAGAAATATTGAAGATGCCATTGAAAACACCAGAGTGCTTGACGGACAGTCAGATAAAAAGAACCCACAGGATTTTGCACTTTGGAAAAAGGCTGAACCTGAGCACATCCAACGTTGGAATTCACCCTGGGGTGTTGGCTTTCCTGGATGGCACTTGGAATGTACCGTAATGAGTACTAAATATTTAGGAGAAGAATTCGATATTCATGGAGGAGGTATGGATTTGAAGTTTCCTCATCATGAATGTGAAATTGCACAGGCACAGGCATGTAATCACGTGAATCCGGTGAAATACTGGTTGCATGGAAATATGCTCACCATGAACGGAAAGAAAATGGCAAAATCAACCGGGAACAATATTTTGCCAGAGGAGATCTTTACTGGAGACAATCATAATATTTCTAAAGCCTATCTACCGAGTGTGGCAAGATTTTTTATGATGCAAGCTCATTACAGGAGCATTTTGGATTTTTCAGATGATGCCTTATCAGCGTCTGAAAAAGGATACAATCGCTTGATGGAAGCCATAGATTCTTTGAGTGCGATCAAAACTGGACCGAGCTCTAGTTTGAATGTTAAGGCCTGGAGGGAGAAGTGTTATCAGGCGATGAATGATGATTTTAATACACCGGTATTGATAGCTCATTTATTTGAAGCAGTTAAATGGATCAATTTGATGCTCGACAATAAGGAGTCTCTTAATGAAGCTGATTTTGAGCTGTTTAAGTCTACAATTGAGTCCTTTGCTTTTGATATACTAGGTCTCGAAAACGCTCAAAAAAACGATAACAGCTCTAATAGAGTAGAAGGATTGGTGGAACTATTGATCGAGATGAGAAAGAAAGCCAGAGATGATCGGGACTGGGCTTTATCAGATAAGATTAGAGACGAACTCCTTGTATTAGGAGTGCAGTTAAAGGACGGAAAAGACGGCACTACTTTTTCATTGAGTTAAACTTGTTGACAAATGATCAAAAAGATTTTGACATTTCCATTTTTACTATTGATTCGGTTTTATCAGGTCGCTATTTCGCCATATACACCGGCTAGTTGCAGGTATTCTCCAACCTGTTCTCATTATGCGATTGAAGCCCTGGAGGTGCATGGTTTGTTTAAAGGTACATGGCTTGCGATAAAAAGGATCTCGAAATGTCATCCCTGGGGAGGGGAAGGATATGATCCAGTGCCTGAAAAAGAGGTTCAGAATAAAAAATGAAGAGGGGAGTTATTATTAGTTTCTTTCATTTATATTTACGCGATAAAATAAATTTTCATGTTGTTTTTAAGTATTGATTGGGATCCTAGCATTGAGTTGTTTAAAATAGGTTCATTTGCGATTAGGTATTATAGTTTGATGTTTGTTATTGCCTTTGTTCTTGGACTTCAGATCATGAAAAGGATTTATAAAGCAGAAGGAGTTTCCTTAGAAAAATTAGATTCACTCTTTATATATACCGTCATTGCCACTCTTTTAGGGGCTAGAATTGGACATTTTTTATTTTACGATACGGCTTTTTTGATCTCGAATCCTTTGGAGGTTTTATTACCTGTAAAATTTAATCCGTTTCAGTTCACCGGATACCAGGGATTGGCAAGTCACGGAGCGGCTATCGGTATTATTATTGCCATGTATTTTTATTCTAAAAAGGTCATACAAAAGCCCATGCTGTGGATATTGGACAGGATTGTCATTCCGGTGGCGAGTGGGGCCGTTTTCGTAAGAATTGGTAATCTGATGAATTCTGAGATCATCGGAAAGGCTACGAATTCTGACTATGGCTTTGTGTTTAAGCAACTTGGTGAAGATTTCCCCAGACATCCAACCCAGCTTTATGAATCATTTGGTTATTTGATCACCTTTGTATTATTGTGGTATGTATACTGGAAAACTGACAAGAAGAACAAGCTCGGATATCTTTTTGGAGTCTTTATGGTTTGTTTGTGGTCGGTAAGACTTATCGTAGAATTCTTTAAAGAAGCCCAGGTAGATCAACGTGGTGACTGGGACCTGAATACAGGTCAATTGTTAAGTATACCGATGATTTTGGTAGGACTTTATTTTATGTTTAGAAAAGGAATTAGGAAATGCTAGATTTCCCTGTTCTTGTCGTAAGGAATGCTTTTTAAAATGTGCTCTACGGCCTCTATTCTTGCATCTGTTTTTCTGTTGGCTTTAATTACTTTAAAAGGAAGCCCTCCATTTTTAGTATTCTCAAACATCTTGTTTTTGTAAAAGGTATAAGAATCCCACAATTCTTGAGCTCTCTCATCTACTTTGCTCATTTTCCATTGCTTTAAAGGGTTGTTTCTGATATCTTCAAAACGTTTTGCCTGTTCTTTTTTTGAGATCGACATATAAATTTTTACCAGTAATATTCCAGATTCAGTAATCATCCTTTCAAAGTCATTGATCTGTTTCATGAATATTTTATATTCCTCATCAGTACAAAAGCCATTCACAGGCTCTACGACGGCACGGTTGTACCAGCTTCGATCAAAAAATACAATCTCACCTGCTTTTGGAAACTGTTGAATATATCGTTGAAAATACCATTGCGTCTGTTCTACTTCTGTAGGTTTGGGCAATGCTACAATTCTGAAATGTCTTGGGTTTATCCTCTCGGTAATTCTTCGAATCGCACCTCCTTTACCTGCTGAGTCTCTTCCTTCAAAAATCACAATTACGCGCATATTATTGTCAATAATACAGGCTTGTTGACGGATAAGTTCAGTCTGGAGTATCTTTAATTGCTTTTCATAATCAATATACCTGATGGTTTTAGGTAAATTGATGACATCATTGCTCAAAATGGATAAAAGTCCTTTTTTTGAATTGAGTTTTTTAAGATCTTTTTCAGAGAAGTTATTCATAATATGCTTAATCGTATTTGTGTAAAGAACGGAAGTAATGCATGATCACATTTGGATCAGGTAATAATGAGACCTCACTGTCATCTTTATTGTCATAGTCAAATTGAGATAATACATAACGCATACATTCTAATCGAGCTGTTTCTTTATCATTTGTTTTGACGATGATCCATGGGCTGAACGAAGTATGTGTTTTACTGAACATTTGTTCTTTATACATCGTATAATCATCCCAGTATTCCTGTCCTTTTTTATCTACAGGACTAAATTTCCATCGCTTTAAAGGATTGTCTTCTCTCGCATTGAAACGAGTCAATTGTTCATCTTTGGTGATAGAGAGCCAGAACTTTATAATAATCACTCCATCTTCATAGAGCATGTGTTCAAATTCAGGTAATTGTACCATAAATTGTTCATACTGACGCTTGGTGCAAAAGCCCATTACAGGCTCAACCACCGCCCTGTTGTACCAGGATCTGTCAAAAAAGACCAATTCACCTGGATTGGGTAAGTGCTGTATATACCTTCTGAAATACCATTGGCCTTTTTCTACCTGGGTAGGCTTATTAAGTGCCACCAGTCGCATGGATCTAGGGTTCAAATGTTCTGTAAACCTTCTGATGTTACCTCCTTTTCCTGCGGCATCTCTACCTTCAAAAATAATGGCAACTCTCTTGTTATTCTTTTTGACCCATTGCTGTAATTTCACTAATTCAATCTGAAGCTTTTCCTTTTCTTTTTCATAATGAATCTTAGATAGTACGCCTGAGATATTACTGCCCTTTTCCTTTAAAATTTTTAAGAGATCTTCATGTGATGCAATGGAATTAAATTCAGCCTCCGTGATCTTTTTTTCCGGGTTTTTACTCATAAATTATTCTGTTACGCATGAATTGGGGTTATTCGAAATAAGCAATTGATTGTCGGTCGGAGAGACATACGGAATTCCTAAACCCAATCCTCTTACTATAAATAGCAAACCAATAATAATCACAAAGATAGGAATTGCTTTTTGAATTTTATTTCTAACCGAAACTTTTAAAAAATTTCCAAGAAAAACAGCAGCTGTCATTAAGGGGACCGTACCAAGTCCAAAAACACCCATATAAAGAGCACCCTGATATACATCTCCAGTAGATAAAGCTCCTAGCAGTGCCATATATACCAGGCCGCAAGGTAGAAAGCCATTAAAAAAACCAATGGAAAACAAGGCTTTGTATGAACTTTTGTTTAAATAGAGCCCAAGTTTCGTTTTCACCTTTGCGATCATCGAATAGAGAGGTCTTGTAAATGAATATTTGTTTAATACTGCCGTCGGAACAATGACGATCAGGATCATAATAATACCAATCAAAATGGACAACCTCTGCTGAAAACCAGCCAGGTATAAGCCCCTTCCTAACAGACCGAATAGGAACCCAATAATGCTATAACTCAATAACCGTCCAAGATGATAAAGGATGGTTCCAAAAACAGATTTGATCTTGTCATCTTTGGGAATAGGTAATACAAAGGCTATGGGTCCGCACATGCCAATACAGTGAAAACTACCTAGAAGACCAAATATGAGTGCTGTATATAAAATAATAGTTCAATTTAATAAAACCAGGATTCTTTAAAAAGGTATTTTCTTTTGCCGTCTTCCCAGTCAATTTTTATAATCCATTTTCCCGACACCAGTTTTTCTGCCGGAATGATTTGTTCGTGCTCCGACAACACAATTTCTTCAGAAAAATCAAGTTTTTCATTTGATAAGCGTTGAAATGTAATCATTCCTTTGATTTTTGCCTGTTCTATTTCGTCAGGGAATGTGATGTGGATGCCCGTTTTTGAATTCCTTAATGTGACCTCTTTACTTAGGGCAATAGAATTATTCATCTTATCAATTTCTTCCTGATAATGAAGTTCATCCTTGTAGTAGTCTTCAGAAACCAGTTCATGCTGGTATTCGTCAAGTGCCACTGCTTTGTAAACGAACGAAAGAATAAAGATCATAAAGCTGATCATAGCTATAACAATTCCGGTACTCCAAGAAAGTTTCAACTTCATACTATTATTTTATTTGTAATGGAGAAGAAAAGTTTGTACTTGTTTCTTCTATCAATTCATCATTGTCATAAATGCCGATACGAATCTTTTCTTTAGATTCAGACAGGTCATCTTTATCGATTTTTACAAAAACGGTCCCTTCATAAAGGCCACCTTTTGGAAGGTTGATTTGACCTCCAACAACTTCCATTTTTCCTTCATGAGATATAAGTTTCACTTTGATATCCTCATAGGGGTTATTCGTCTTATTTATTATTTTAAACGTGTAAACATTACTGACTTCATCTCCACTGGTCGTGTATAACTGACCAGGTAAATGTAAAAAATTGGCCTGCACATCGTTTCTAAGAAATAATAAAGTTACGAAAAAAGTGAAGAGAAGGGTCAACACCACGATATAGCTTATGATTCGGGCATTGTATTTAAATTTTTCACCTTTGACGATATTGTTTTCTGAGGCGTACCGAATAAGACCTCTATCAAATCCAACCGTGTCCATGATGTCATCACAGGCATCAATACAGGCCGTGCAATTCACGCATTCAAGCTGGGTTCCATTTCTGATGTCAATACCGGTAGGGCATACCAATACACATTGTTTGCAATCGATGCAATCTCCATATTCCTTCTCTTTTCGATCTTCTTTCTTTCTCAGTTTCTGACGATTCTCACCGCGCTTGTGGTCGTAAGCAACAACAATAGATTTGTTGTCGAGTAAAACACTTTGCAGTCGACCATAGGGACAGGCAATAATACAGACCTGTTCTCTGAACCAGGCGAAGACAAAATAAAAGACAGCTGTAAAAACCAGGAGCTTAACAAAAGTTTCAACATGGGCCACCGGACCGTCCTGTATATGTTGAATCAAAACATCGCCACCAATAAAATAGGCTAAAAATGCATTTGCGATGAAAAATGATACCAGGGCAAAAAGTGTCCATTTCAGAACCTTTTTTGTAATTTTCTCTGTATTCCAGGCTTGTTTTTCAAGTTTGATCTGTTTGTTTCTATCACCTTCAATGAGGTATTCGATTTTACGAAAAACCATTTCCATAAAGATGGTTTGAGGACACATCCACCCACAAAATATACGCCCAAAAATAACGGTAAAAAGAATAATGAAAACAACAGAAACCAATAAGGAGAGCACGAGTAAATAGAAATCTTGAGGCCAGAATGGCTGTCCGAAAATATTGAATTTTCTATCTATGATATTAAAGAGTAAAAACTGATTGCCGTTTATTTTAATGAAAGGTGAGGCAAACAAAACGGCCAACAGAAACCAGCTCACATAGGTTCTTAAATTGGTATACCTTCCTTTGGGTTTTTTAGGATAAATAAAATTTCTCTTACCTTCCTTATCAATGGTAGCGATGCTGTCTCTAAAGTTTTCTTTTTCGTTATTACTCATAAATCGGGGAAATTTGAAAAGGCTACTATGTCTGTTCAGGACAAGCGTAGCCTTTTCTACTACTAACTAAAAAAATCAAAAACACAGCAGTTCAGTTAAGCGAGAACTAAATCTGAATCTACTGTTTGCTCCAAACGATATCACCTTCAGCAGCTTTTGGGTTTGCTGGTGTGGTTCCATTTAAGGAAATCACATAGCTTGCAAGCTGTTGAAGCTGTTCATTATCAAATGTATTCTTCCAGGAAATCATACCTTTTCCGGCACGACCACCTTCATTTAGGGTTTTTAAGATATTCTCCATACCGCCACCAAGGATCCACTGGTCATCAGTGAGGTTAGGGCCAATACCACCGCCACCATCTGCCATATGGCAGGCAACACAATAGGTGTCAAAATTTTTCTTTCCAGCAGCTAAACTCGCCTCATCGGTAAGTAAGGTTACGTCAAGTTTGAAAAGCTCAGGATTTGCCGCTTTATAGGCTTCGACTTCCTGTTTTCCTTTTTCCACTTCAGCAGCATATTCTTTTTCCTGACTGTATTCTTCAGAATTTGTAAAAACTTGCACATAGTAAAAAATACCTATGGCAATTGTAATATAAAACCCGTACTTCCACCAGGGAGGAAGCACATTGTCCAATTCTTTAATACCGTCATAATCGTGGTCGGTCATTATTTCTTCTTCTGTTGCCAAATCATGTGCCTTGGTCATCGAATGAAGGAATTTTTTCCAACCGCTTAGTTGTTTTTTATCACTCATGATCGTTATTTTTTATATCGTTATCTAATGGTAAGTTGCTTAATTCTTCAATATTTTTCTTAGGCATTTTCAATACAAAAATGAGCATGGAAGTAAATACCATAAAAAATAGTAACAGCGAAATAATGGGGTATATTTCAACGCCCACAATCGTATCTACATGATGTTTTATATACTTTAACATAGCTTTAGTTTTCTGCAGTTTCTGCTTTAATATCAGTTCCTAATCGCTGTAAATAAGCGATAAGCGCCACAATCTCTTTGTCCTGAATATTGGCATCGCCATAATTTTTAACATACTCTGGATCTTGTCTGAGATTTTTCTCAATCTCAAGGGCTTGATTTTTAAGTAAATAAACTGATTTGTCTAATTCAAACTGAGAATAAGGAACACCCAGCATCACCATGGCATTTACTTTATTCACCGTGTTTGAAATGTCTAAATCATCCGTAATTAACCAAGGATATTGAGGCATGATGGAGCCAGGAGAAGTGGTTCTTGGGTCCAGCATATGATTGAAATGCCAGTTGTCATTATACTTACCACCAACACGATGTACATCAGGACCGGTTCTTTTTGACCCCCAAAGGAATGGGAAATCGTATACAAATTCACCTGCTTTCGAATATTCACCATATCGTTCAACTTCAGATCTAAAAGGCCTGATCATTTGTGAATGACAATTATTACAGCCTTCTCGAATATAGATATCACGTCCTTCGAGTTCAAGAGGTGTATAAGGTTTTACCGATGTTATTTTTGGAATATTAGAATCTACCGTGAGCAAGGGTATTATTTCCACAGCACCGCCAATGGCTACAGCAATAACCACTAAGAAAGTAAATAAGATGGTTCGTCTTTCTAACCAGGTGTGTAAACCTTCTCCGGCAATTCGTCTAGACGTAATTTTTTTCAATGGAGCCGCTTCTGCCAATTCATCTTCTACTGCCGAACCAGCCTGAGCCGTTTTAATGACGTTGTAGGCCAAAAGTATAAATCCTGCCAAATAAAGCGTTCCGCCAAAGGCACGCATCATATACATCGGCATGATTTGAGTAACGGTTTCTAAGAAGTTACCATATACAAGCGTACCATCAGGATTGAACTGTTTCCACATCGCAGCCTGTGTGAAACCGGCCACATATAAGGGAAGGGCATAAAATAAGATTCCCAACGTACCTAGCCAAAAATGCACATTGGCTAATTTTTTTGAAAATAACTCTGTCTTCCACAGTTTTTCGACCAACCAGTAAATGATACCAGCGGCCATAAAACCATTCCAGGCCAGTGCTCCAATATGAACATGTCCTACGATCCAATCAGTGTAATGACCAATCGCATTTAATGATTTAAAAGAAAGCATAGGACCTTCAAAGGTTGACATACCGTAACCGGTAATGGCCACAACGAAAAACTTCAGAACAGGGTTTTCTCTAACCTTATCCCAGGCACCTCTTAAGGTCAGTAAACCGTTGATCATACCACCCCAAGAAGGGAAGATAAGCATCACCGAAAATACCGTGCCCAGATTTTGAGCCCATTCTGGTAAGGCCGTATACAATAAATGGTGAGGTCCTGCCCAGATATAAATAAAGATCAGTGACCAAAAGTGAATGATCGATAATCGATAAGAATAAACCGGTCTGTTGGCCACTTTAGGAACAAAGTAATACATTAAACCTAAAACAGGTGTGGTCAAAAAGAAGGCTACGGCATTATGTCCGTACCACCATTGTACAAGGGCATCCTGAACTCCAGCATAAATAGAATAACTCTTAAATGCTGATACAGGTAATTCAAGGTTGTTGAAAATGTGCAATACAGCCACGGTAATTAATGTTGCCAGGTAGAACCAGATGGCCACATATATATGACGCTGTCTTCTTTTTAGGATGGTTCCGATCATGTTGATCCCCATAACAACCCAAATAAGTGTAATGGCAATATCAATGGGCCATTCCAATTCAGCGTATTCCTTTGAGCTTGTCAGCCCCAGAGGGAGCGTTATGGCGGCCGCCACGATAATTAATTGCCAACCCCAAAAATGAATTTTACTTAAAGTGTCGCTGAACATTCTTGTTTTTAACAAACGCTGCATGGAATAATAAATCCCCATAAAAATGCTATTCCCAACAAAGGCAAAAATCACGGCATTGGTATGTAAAGGTCTTAGCCTACCAAAACTTAACCATGAAATTCCTTCCATATAGTTTGGGAAAATAAAAAGGAAGGCCACTAACAGACCCACCAACATTCCTACTACACCCCAAAGCACAGTAGCAACAAGAAACATTTTTACTATTTTGTTGTCGTAATAAAATTGTTCTTTTTCCATTTGAAAAATTTAGTTAATAATTAGTTGATTGATTTTTGATTACCCTTTTTGTCAGTTGTCTTGTCCTTAACAAGCTCATCGTCAAACAGCATTCTTACCGATGGCGTATAAACGTCATCATACTGTCCGGTTTTTACCGATTTCACGAATAAAATGAAAAATAGGATTGCAATGAAAAGACTTGCAATGATAAGCATGAATATGATATTCATTACTGATTTTTTTAGTTGGAACAAATAAACAAAAACTTAAAAAGTAGAAACATGATATTTATCATGTTTCTAAAATTTAATATAAAGTTTAATCTAGGCTAATATAGCATTTTTTTTGCTAAAAAGTTCGTACTAATGGTTGCAAATAATACCACTGAAATGGAGCTTATCGGCATCAGTATGGCAGCAACAATGGGAGAGAGGTTCCCAGTGACGGCAAAAAGGAGGCCTATTATATTATACAAAAAGGATATGACAAAACTAATTTTGATCACCAGCATCGTTTTATGCGATAATTCGATAAATTTTGGTAAAAATTTAAATTTTTGAGCATCTAAAATTCCATCACATGCCGGAGAGAATACATTGATGTTTTCAGATACTGCGATACCAACATTGCTCTGTGCCAAAGCTCCTGCATCATTAAGACCATCACCAAACATCATTATTTTTTCCCCTTCATTTTGTTTCTTCTTGATATAGTTTAGTTTGTCTTCAGGTTTTTGATTGAATAAGGTCTGGCTCCCTTTTGGAAAAATCTTGGAAAGATTAGATTGTTCACCTGCATTGTCTCCCGAGAGCAGTGCAATTTCATAGTTCGACGCTAACTCTTGTATTATTTTGCCTAAACCTTTTCTATAGGCATTTTTGAACAGAAACTTTCCTTTTACTTTCCGACCAATTTTTACATATATGGCAGTGTCCAGACTTTGTTCTTCGTCGCTTCCCACAAATGTGGCAGAACCAAGATTGATATTGATGTCGTTTACTTCAGCTGTAATACCCTTTGATACGATTTCATCAAATTTTTTGATGGTTCCGGTTTCCTTTTCCGATATGCTTTCATGAAGCATTCTGCTCAAGGGATGATTTGAAGATCTTAACAGCAGTTTAATCATTCCTTTTTCTAATGAATTCAAAGGGTCACCGATATAATTAATTTGCGCTTCCTTATTCGAAGTAATGGTTCCGGTTTTATCAAATACAAGGCTGTCTATTTTTGACATTGACTCGATGATTTGCGTATTTTTTAAATAAAATTGATGTTTTCCAAAAATACGGATCATATTTCCCAGGGCAAAAGGAGCAGACAAGGCAAGAGCGCAAGGACAGGCAATGATTAAAATCGCTGATACGACCTGAAAAGCTAGCCTTTTGTCTACCATATACCAGTACAGCCCGGCCAACAGGGCAATTGTTAATATGATCAGTGTAAACTGTTTTGATATGCTATCGGTTAGTGTTTTGATGTTTTTCGTTTCACTTTCTTGAAAGATATCATTGCTCCAAAGCTGGGTCAAATAACTTTGTTTTACAGATTGAATAGCCTCCAGCTCGATGGCCCCGTTGGTTTGCTTACCACCTGCAAATAATTTTTCTCCTGAAACTTTAACGACAGGTAAGGACTCCCCGGTAACAAAACTATAATCAATCATGCCATTCCCATTGATAAGGATACTATCTACAGGAATGATTTCTTCATTTCTGATCAAGATCCGGTCACCAGCTTTGATGTCACTAACACTTATGTTTTCTTCATCTTGCTGTTTTGTTATTCTGGTAACTGCAATAGGGAAGTACGACTTGTAATCCCTTTCAAAGGAGAGAAAACTATATGTTTTTTGCTGAAAAATCTTACCCAGAAGCAAAAAGAAAATTAAGCCTGTGAGGCTGTCGAAATAGCCTTGTCCTGTATTGCTGATGATTTCGTAGGTACTTCTAAAAAACAACACAAGAATACCTAGAGAAATAGGAACGTCAATGTTCAGAATACCATGGCTCAATCCTTTATAGGCCGATATCAAATAATCTTTTCCTGAATAAAGCAGGGCAGGTAGTGACAAAAGGAGCATCAATGCTCTGAAAAATGGTTTGAACCTGTTCAACCAGTACTCATCCATTTGAAAATATTCAGGAAATGAAAGCATCATGATATTCCCAAAAGCAAATCCGGCTACTGCGACCTGGTAAATTAGTTTCCTGTCGGTTTTTTTATTCTTGACTTCAGCATCGTCTAAACTGATATAGGGTTCGTAGCCAATGGAGGTGATCAATTCTACCAATTCTTTAATAGAGATTTCACTTTTCCTAAAGGTAACCCGCACTTCTTTTTTCGGAAAGTTGACCAGGGCAACCTTGACTCCTGAATTTAATTTTTGAAGGTTTTCAAGTACCCATATGCACGAACTGCAGTGGATGCTAGGAACATAGAAATTTGCTACAGCGGTATCAAGATCATCAAACTCAATTAATTGGGTGGCTATTGACTCATTATCGAGGTAGTCAAATTTTCCTTTTATAGCATTTGGTACCGTTCCTGGGGCACTTTCCAGATCATAGTAGGAAGTTAGTTCATGTTGGTTTAAAATTTCATAGACCGTTTTGCATCCGTTACAGCAGAATGCCTTCTGATCAAATTCAATTCTATCCGTTTTACAATCGAGACCGCAGTGGAAGCAGTTATCTTTAGACATAGATCCTTTGGAAAAGTGGGTAAATTTCTTATAAAAAAATTACATAAAAAAATGAATGCTATCAGAATTTATATAAATTTGTAGGAATCTAAAGCTTATTTATGAGAGCAGAATGTGAAAAATGCGTTATTAGAGATTTGAATTCGTTGAATTCAGTTACCGGAGTTGAGCTGCAAGAAATTGCTAAGAAAAAATCAACGCTTCATATTCAGAAAGGTGAAGTGATCTTTAGCGAAGGAACCTCCTTAAGAGGTGTTTATTGTCTACGAAACGGTAAATGTAAACTTACCAAGTTAGCGCCAAATGGAAAAGAACAGATTGTACGGTTTATTCGCAAGGGCGAATTGGTTGGGCATAGATCTGTTATAAGTAATTCTGTGGCACATCTTACAGTGACGGCTCTTGAAGAAATGGATGTGTGTTTTATTCCAAAAAATGAAATTATTGAGTTGTTTAAAAATAATTCAGAATTTTCTATGGAAATTACAAAGTCATTGGCTGAAGATTTGGATGAGGCAAATTCATCTATAGCCAATATGGCACAGAAAAATGTAAGAGAGAGATTGGCAGAATCTCTTTTGTTTTTTGAAAGAATATTTGGTGTAGACAATGAAGGGTATATTTCGGTAACATTAACCAGAGAAGAAATTGCTAATGCGATTGGTACAGCTACTGAATCAACAATCAGGCTCTTATCTGAATTTAAAAAAGAGGGATATATATCCCTGGCAGGAAAAAAAATACGTATTGAGAATAAAATAAAACTACAGCACCTTACCGAAGGATATTAGTAGTTTCAAGCATCAAAAAGCCCCGTCTATGTGACAGGGCTTTTTTTTATTATTTCAACGTGACTTAGCTCATAGATGTGATGGTCTCTTTTATAATTCGAATGCAGTCCATGAGTTGTTCCTTGTTAATGACAAGGGGAGGTGCAAAACGAATGATATTTCCATGGGTGGGTTTTGCCAGTAAGCCATTGTCTTTTAGCTTGACGCAAATATTCCAGGCCAGGTCACTCTCTTCGCTATCGTTTATAACGATGGCGTTTAATAAACCTTTTCCACGAACCAAGGTCACAAGTTCGTTTTCTGCTATAAATGATTCCATTTCAGTTCTGAATAATTTACCCAGTGAATCGGCATTTTCTGCCAATTTTTCGTCTCTGATTACTTCCAGGGCCTCCATGGCTACGGCAGCTGCAATAGGATTTCCACCGAAGGTAGATCCGTGAACGCCAGGTCTGATGACCTCCATGATATGGTCATCTGCTAACACAGCCGATACCGGATAGGCTCCACCGCTCAATGCTTTTCCAAGAATCAAAATATCTGGCTTGACATCTGGTACTTGTGAACAGTTTTTGTCAGCACAATCACAGTTTCCACAGGTGGCCAACAGGCGACCCGTTCTGGCAATACCTGTTTGAACTTCATCGGCGATGAATAGCACATCGTTGTCTTTACACAACTGTCTTGTTTTTGTCAAATAGTTTTCATCAGGCACGAAAACACCAGCTTCACCTTGTATAGGTTCTACCAGGAATCCAGCGATATGTTCATGCTCTTTGATGGCAGTTTCTAAGGCTGCTGCATCATTATAAGGAATTTTTATAAAGCCTGGAGTGTAGGGGCCAAAATTCTTCTTTGCAGTTTCATCATTTGAAAATGAAATAATCGTTGTAGTTCTTCCATGAAAATTATTTTCACAAACAATGATTGTTGCTTTTTCTTCTGGGATGCCTTTTTTTTCATAGGCATATTTTCTACACAGTTTGATTGCAGTTTCTACAGCTTCAGCACCCGTATTCATGGGCAGTACCTTATCAAACTTAAAATACTCGCTCATGAATTTTTCATAGACCCCCAATTGATCATTGTAAAAAGCCCTGGAAGTCAAGGTTAGTTTTGCTGCTTGTTCTTGTAATTTATTTACAATTCTAGGATGACAATGCCCTTGATTAACAGCTGAGTAGGCAGATAAAAAATCATAATATTTTTTATCTTCAACATCCCAAACATAAACGCCTTTTCCTTTTTGAAGTACTACCGGTAACGGGTGGTAGTTGTGTGCCCCGTACTTATCTTCAAGTGCTATCGCCTCCTTTGAAGATTGATTTTCTTTTACTAACATAAAATTAGAATTGAACACCTTGGTTAAGAAAATACCAAGGTTGAATTATACATGTACAATTCCTGCTTCAGGAGAGAAATCATCCTAGTTCGACAAAAATAACTATTTTTTTGTACAATCAATGGATAAAAAAAGGAGGTATCAACAAAAACATGCTTTATGTGAATGATAGTATTTAAAAGTTTATTTTTAACAGAAATTTTTGAATGAATTATTTAGCACATATCTATTTATCGCAAGATCATGAATTGATCACCATCGGTAATTTTATGGCAGATCATATCAAAGGGAATAAGTATAAGAAGTATCCGATCGATTTACAGAAAGGGATTCTTCTGCATCGCTATATTGATTCTTTTACCGATACGCATGATATCGTAAAAAGGAGCAAGCGAAGGCTGAATGATAGATATGGTCTTTACAGAGGTGTTATTATCGATATTTTTTATGATCATTATCTGGCTAAAAACTGGTCAAACTATTCTAGCACTTCTTTACCTGACTATACACAGCGATTTTACGTACTTCTCAAAGAAAACTTTGACTATTTACCGGATAAAATAAAACATATGTCAGGCTACTTGATTCGAGATGATTGGTTGTTGAGCTATGCCAGGATCGAGGGGATACAGAGCGTTTTAGAAGGTATGAATCGAAGGACAGCTGATCGCGGTCAAATGAACTTGGCTATTTATGATTTGAAAGCGAATTACGATGATTTTGAATTAGATTTTCAACTGTTTTTTGCGGATTTAATGAAGTTTACTGAAAAAAAAATAAAGGAAATTAATGAGCAATATGATTAATGGTATGTCAAAAAGAGTTACGAGCTGGATTTGGTTTGGTTGTCTACTGCTGGTTTTTAGTCAATGTAATCAAAAAAGCCAGAGAGTAAAAAAACAAAGAGGATTCGTAGCAGATAGTGCGATGGTTGTGAGTGCACGTAAGGAGGCCTCGGCGATTGGAGTGTCAATTCTAAAAAAAGGAGGAAACGCTTTTGATGCCATGATCGCCACGGATTTGGCCCTGACCGTATCGTATCCGGTCGCAGGCAATATTGGAGGAGGAGGCTTTATGATTTCAAGGGACCTTACCGGGAAGACCGCTGCCTTGGATTTTAGAGAGAAAGCCCCATTGAAGTCACATAGAGACATGTATCTTGATGAAGATGGAGAAGTGATACCAGGGGTAAGCCGGCTTGGTGCCCTGGCTGTAGGTGTTCCAGGTACCATTGCGGGGTTGTTTGAAATTCATGAAAAGTACGGGACGCTTCCTTTTTCAGATTTGATCAACCCGTCAATTGAATTGGCAAAAAAGGGAGTCATTGTTACTTCTAAACAGGCTGAAGGATTGAACGGAAGTAGAGAGGCCTTTCGAATAGCAAATACCGACACAATATTTTTTGATCGTCCATGGGTTGCTGGAGATACCATTAAAAACCTGCAGCTTGCCAAGACCTTTGAAAGGATTAGAGACAAGGGGAAAGACGAGTTTTATGAAGGTGAAACGGCAAGAATGATCATTGATAAAATGAATGATCTGGGAGGAATTATGAGTCTTGAAGATTTAAAGAAATACAAAGTGGTCTGGAGAAAACCTATCACTTTTCAGTATAAGTCTCATCAAATAATTTCTATGCCTCCTCCTTCAAGTGGTGGTATTTGTCTGGAGCAATTGTTTAAGAGTATAGAACCTTTTGATATCAGTCAGTATGAGCAGAATTCTGAGGCCTATATTCAATTGATCACGGAGGCTGAAAGACGGGTCTATGCCGACAGGGCCTTTTATTTAGGAGATCCTGACTTTGTTTCGATTCCCATGGAAGCGCTTCGGTCAAAAAGTTATAATAAAAAAAGAATGAGCACTTTCTCCTGGGAATCTGCAACTCCATCAAGCGAGGTGTCACATGGAAAGGTTGAGATTATTGAGAGCGATCAGACAACACATTATTCGATTGTTGATGCTTACGGAAATGCTGTAGCTGTCACGACAACTTTAAATGGTGGTTACGGATCAAAAGTCTATGTAGATGAAGGTGGTTTTTTTCTGAATAATGAGATGGATGACCTAAGTGCTAAAGCAGGTAGTCCTAACATGTTTGGGCTCCTCGGAGCTGAGGCAAATGCCATAGAACCAGAAAAAAGAATGTTGAGCTCAATGACACCGACCATCGTTGAAAAAAATGGAGATTTGTTAATGGTAGTGGGCTCTCCAGGAGGTTCGACAATTATTACGACCGTTTTTCAAACCATACTCAATGTCATAGAATATGATATGGGAATGGATGAGGCTGTCAGATCAAGCAGATTTCACCATCAATGGTTGCCTGATGAGGTGGTTTTTGAAAGAAGTTTTGATACTTTAGCATTTCGAAATCTCAGGTCTAAAGGGTATCATCCGTACCAAAAAGAATCTCGCATCATAGGAAAGGTTGATGCGATTTTAGTACTGCCGGATGGCAGCTTAGAAGGAGGAGCAGACCCAAGAGGTGATGATGCAGCTGTAGGTTTTTAATTAAATTATTTATGAGTAGAATACACCTTTTTGAATTTGAGGATCAGTCGTGGTTTCCAGGATTTTTAAGAAATTATATGACCGACTTTTTGCAGTTTCTGACGAACAAATCAAAACTGTTCAAACCTGCTATTCCCATACTAAACCAGCTTTTGACAGAGAGCGGAGAATCGCAACTTGTAGATTTAGGCTCAGGCGGAGGAGGTGGTTTGCTATGGATTGCTGAAGAATTAAAAGTACAGCATCCTGATTTAAAGATTACGATGACTGATCTCTACCCTAATATTGAGGCGTTTGAATATACGAAACGTCAAAGTAAGGTCTTCTCGTTCAGAAAAGACTCTATTGATGCGAGGCAGGTTCCTGATGATTTAAAAGGAATAAGGACGCAGTTTTTATCCTTGCATCATTTTAGACCTAAAGAGGCAGCCAAGATATTGCAAAATGCTATTGATAGTAAAAGTAATATTGCCATATTTGAAGGGCAGGAGAGAAGTGTTTCCAGCATTTTGGCTATGATTTTTTCACCTATTACGGTATTACTGGTAACTCCGTTTATCAAACCCTTTTCGTTCGGAAGAGTATTATTTACTTATTTGATTCCATTGGTTCCTATATTTGTTTTATGGGATGGAGTCGTTTCGTCCTTACGAACCTATTCAGTGCAGGAAATGGAAAATTTAGTTGCTGAATTGAAGGATGCCGATGTGTTTGATTGGAACATTGGAAGGGTGGCTTCAGGACCAGGTGTCAATTTATATATAACAGGAAGATTAAAACAATTATAATGACAAAACAGAAAGGAAAGCATACCCTATGTATTCATGAAGGTCAAATAAAGGATGAACAATTTGGAGGGTCGGTGTCTCCCATTTTTATGGGCACTTCCTATCCCTTTTTAGATGTAGAGGAAAAGCGATACCCCAGGTATTTAAACACTCCAAATCAGGAAGTAATTGCTGCGAAGTTGGCGGCACTTGAAAACACGGAAGCAGCCTTGCCATTTTCAAGTGGTATGGCAGCGATCACCTCAAGTTTATTAGCATTTTTGCAAAGTGGAGACCATGTCATTTTTCAAAATGAAATTTATGGAGGTAGTCATCATTTGGTCATGGAAGAGTTTTCAGGATTCGGAATAGCGTATTCGTTTACCAAAGGTGTGAAAACGGAAGATTTTGAAAGAGAACTCAGGCCGAATACCAAAGTCATCTATATTGAAACGCCGTCGAATCCATTATTGAGTATTACAGATATAAAAGCCATTGCTGAATTGGCTCAAAAACACCAAATCATAAGCATGATCGATAATACTTTCGCATCTCCCATGAATCAGACTCCCTTAGATTATGGTATCGATCTTTCGATTCACAGCGCTACGAAATATTTGAGTGGTCATAGTGATATAAGCGCAGGAATTGTTGCTGGTAAAAAGGAGTTGATTGATAAGGTCATGTATAAGGCCAGAAATTTTGGCGGGAACCTTAGTGAATTCATGTGTTATTTACTTGAAAGAAGTATGAAAACCTTGGGGATAAGAATTGAAAAGCACAATGCGAATGCACAATTTATTGCAGAGCGTTTAGAAAATCAAGCTGGGATCAAAAGAGTCTACTTTCCGGGATTGTTATCTCATCAGGATCATGAGCTGGCGAGATCTCAAATGCATGGCTTTGGAGGAATGCTCTCATTTGAATTGGATGATGAGATAGATGCCAAACTTTTTCAAAAAAGATTACAGATGATCAAGCCATCCATGAGTTTGGCTGGAGTGGAAACGACTATTATTCAACCAAGCCTGACCTCTCATGCTTTGCTTTCAAAAGAAGAAAGAGATTCTCAAGGAATTTCGGATAACTTATTGCGTTTATCTGTGGGAATAGAGAATAAGGAAGATATATTAAATGACCTGATACAGGCAATTAAAGTATAATTATGACAAAATTAGATATTCTGGCCATTGGCGCCCATCCAGATGATGTAGAGTTAGGCTGCGCTGCAACATTAGTAAAAGAGATCTCAAGAGGTAATAAAGTGGGTGTTTTAGATTTGACAAGAGGTGAATTAGGGACGCGGGGTTCAGCTGAAATAAGAGATCAGGAGGCTGCTATGGCAGCAAAAATTATGGGCTTGACCCTAAGAGAGAATGCTGGTTTTAAAGATGGTTTTTTTATTAATGATGAAATTCATCAAAGGGCGGTTATAGAGGTTATACGAAAGTACAAGCCCGAGATCGTCCTATGTAACGCTATTCAAGACAGGCATATTGATCACGGAAAGGGAAGTAAATTGGTGTCTGATGCTTGTTTTCTTTCTGGATTAAGAAAAATTCAAACATTTAATGAAGGCATTGAGCAGGAAGCCTGGAGGCCGAAACAAGTATATCACTATATACAATGGGAAAATATCAAACCTGATTTTGTGGTGGATGTGACAGGATTTATGGATGCAAAGATGGAAGCGGTAAAGGCATATGCTTCGCAGTTCTATGATCCAAATTCTGACGAACCGGTATCACCTATAACAAGTAAGAATTTTTTGGACAGTATTACCTACAGAGCCAGAGATCTTGGAAGAATCATTGGCAAAGAAAGTGCCGAAGGCTTCACTGTAGAGAGATTTGTAGCCGTTGATCATCTCGATCATTTGATTTAACTCATTGAAAAGCAGCTTGAATCATTTCATCATTTGTGTTGTGGCAGGTGTATGTCATTTCGTGAAATACCTCTAATTAAAAAGCGCAATAAAAATTTATTTTTTGTTTGAAGAAGTGGTTAAATAGATTATATTTGCTCCCGAATTTGTATGAAGCGAATTCGGTATATCACGGTGGTTGTAGCTCAGTTGGTTAGAGCATCGGTTTGTGGTACCGAGGGTCGCCGGTTCGAGCCCGGTCTTCCACCCATCTTAAAAGCGTTCAATTTTATTGAACGCTTTTTTTTGATTTATACTTAAGTGTTTGTTAATCTTTTCTATAATAATTCATAATTCCAATAATTTGAATATTTTTGCGGTCTTATAAATAATATGAATATGAAGAAGTTCTTAAGCATAGTTGTTGTTGGATTGATTGGATTCAATTCATTTTCACAGGGATCGAATACAGAAGCGATAAAGACTGAAAAGGAAGTCATCCGAAATGCCAAGGCAATGGGAGATCCATCGGTTGCTACGTACAGCATGTATAAACTAATCGCTTTAGAAGGAGCGAACAGTACCTATAAAGATAGTTTGGCATATATTTATTTTTCTTCAAGAAAATATGGTTCTTGTTTTTTGATGGCCAATGAAGTATTAAAAAGAGATCCAAAAAATCAAGCGATTTTGGAATTAAAGGCGATTTCATTAGAATCCTTAGGAGCTATTGATAAGGCCATGGAGTCTTATGGTGAATTATTTGCCCTATCCAATAATAATTATCATGGCTATAGTCTGGCTAAACTGCAATTAGCGATGAAGAAGAATGAAGAAGCCTATGCCACGATCAAAAAGGTAGCCTCGTTAAATGATTCGGGTAATTATAAAGTGACCTTTACAATAAACCAGAATCATACACAACAGGTAGAGCTTCTTGCAGCAATTCCATACTTACAAGGATTGATCGAAGAACAGCTAGAGAAGCCTGCAGAGGCAAAACTCAGTTATGAAAAAGCTTTGAAGATTCAGAGTGATTTTGTGCTTGCCAAAGAAAAACTTGAGATACTAAATTAAGAAGTCAATTTCTCTAACAAATAACTAGCCGTGTAAGACTCCTTGTTTTTCACCAGCTCTTCAGGGACTCCCTGTGCCACTATATTTCCTCCTTTTTTACCACCTTCTGGTCCTAGGTCTATTATATAGTCTGCACATTTAATGAGGTCGAGGTTGTGTTCAATCACAATTATAGAGTGCCCTTTATCTATCAAGGCATTGAATGATTTTAACAATTTCTTGATGTCGTGAAAATGCAGTCCGGTAGATGGTTCATCAAAAATAAATAAGGTTTTTTCTTTGCTACTTCCTTTTACTAAAAAGGAGGCTAATTTAATGCGCTGTGCTTCACCACCAGAAAGTGTTGAAGAAGCCTGGCCCAATTGTACATAGCCTAACCCTACGTCTTGCAAGGGCATCAATTTGTTCACTATTTTATACTGATCATGCTCCGTAAAAAAAGCAATTGCCTCATCCACAGTGGTTTGTAAAATATCATTAATATTTTTGCCCTCATAATTTATTTCAAGCACCTCTTTTTTAAAGCGCTTACCTTTGCAGGTTTCGCATTCAAGGTGAACGTCTGCCATAAATTGCATTTCAATGGTCACTTCACCTTCACCCTTACAGGTATCACATCGGCCACCGTCAACATTAAAAGAAAAGAACTTGGCCTTATAGCCTCTTAATTTCGCAAGTTTTTGGTCTGTGAAAAGCCCTCTGATATCGTCATAGGCCTTGATATAGGTCACTGGGTTGGAACGACTGGATCTACCAATTGGGTTTTGATTGACAAATTCAATATTCTGTATGCTGTCAATATCTCCGTTTACGGCTGTATACTGCCCTGGTTTTTCACCGTATTTGTGAATGATCTTTTGTAATGCAGGGTAGAGGATGTTTCTGATCAAAGTGCTTTTGCCACTTCCAGAAACACCGGTGATCATCGTTAATGAATTCAGCGGTAAGGATACGTCTACATTTTTTAAATTATTAGCGCGTGCACCAATGATATTGATTTTCTTTTTTGAATTGCGTCTTTGAGCTGGGATTTCTATTTCTAAACTACCATTCAGGTAATTTGCCGTTAAGGAATTTGCTTTTAGCACCTGCTTTATGCTACCTTCGGCTACGAGTTCTCCACCAAAACTTCCTGCTTCAGGACCAATATCGATCACATGATCTGCTACGCGTATGATGTCTTCATCATGTTCAACAACAATGACCGTATTGCCCAGATCTCTTAATTTGAATAAAACATTGATCAGTTTTTCAGTATCTCTAGAGTGTAAACCAATACTTGGTTCGTCCAGAATATACATGGAGCCCACAAGACTGCTTCCCAAGGAGGTGGCCAGATTTATTCGTTGACTTTCACCTCCTGATAAGGTATTCGAATTTCTGTTTAGGGTCAGGTAGGTTAAGCCGACATCATTCAGAAAGGAAAGTCGATTTCTTATTTCAATCAATAATCGTTTTGCTATGGCATTTTCGGATTCAGAAAGAGAAAGGTTTTGAAAGAAGTCCAACACTTCATCAATAGGCAGATCTACCAATTCAGTCAAATCTTTTCCATGTACCTTGACATAAGTCGCTTCCTTTCTCAATCTTTTGCCTTCACAGGTCGTACATTTGGTCTTACCTCTGTAGCGAGAAAGCATCACTCTGTATTGGATTTTATAACTTTTTTCTTCGAGGTGTTTAAAAAAGTCATTCAAGCCATTGAAATACTTATTCCCGGTCCAAAGCAGTTCGATTTGTTCATCACTTAACTCAAATAGAGGTTTGTGTATTGGGAAATCAAATTTATAGGCATTTAAAACCAGATCATCTTTATAGGCTTTAAAAGAATCACTTTTCCAGGGTAGTATGGCATCATCATAAACAGAAAGAGAGGTGTTTGGAATAACCAGGTCTCCATCTATACCTATAATATTGCCATAACCTTCACATTTGCTGCAGGCTCCATAGGGGTTATTAAAACTGAAAAAGTGAACATTTGGTTCAAGAAAAGTCATTCCATCCAATTCAAACTTATTGCTGAATGACGATCTGCTAGACGTATTTAAATTATCTATAATGCATTCCCCCTTGCCCTCGTAGAAGGCTGTCTGAATTGAATCAGCCACTCTATTATAAAAATCTTCATCGTGCTGAACCACAATTCTGTCTACTACTAACCATAGGTTTTGTTGAGGCCCAGGGATATACTTGTCAATCCTTACGATTTCGTCATTGACCATGATTCTGGAAAATCCTTGTTGCTTAAGAATATTGATGATGGTATCGATATCTTTGCCTTGGTCTATAACGATAGGAGCTAGCAAAACCAGTTTCGTGCCTTTTTCTAATGATTTAATATGATTTAATACATCCCTGACCGCATCTTTTTTAACTTCTTTTCCTGAAATAGGAGAGTAGGTTCTTCCTATTCTGGCATATAACAACTTTAAATAATCATATACTTCTGTGGTGGTACCAACAGTAGAACGGGGGTTTGTACTATTTACTTTCTGTTCTATGGCAATGGCAGGAGATATCCCTTTGATAGAAGTTACCTTAGGTTTATTCAATTTCCCTAGAAATTGCCTGGCATAGGATGACAAACTCTCTACATATCTGCGTTGTCCTTCTGCATATAAGGTGTCAAATGCGAGGCTGGATTTACCGGATCCTGACAATCCAGTCAGTACAACAAGCTTATTTCTTGGAATTTTTACATTTAAATTCTTTAAATTGTGTAAAGAGGCGCCTGTTATGGTGATAAAATCTTTAAAATCGCTGTTTTTCAAGGTGTTACGAGTATTTTTTGTTCAAGAGTTTACAAATATACTGAGGTTTTTTTGTTAAAAAAAGGGGGTAAAATGTTAAAAGAAATAAAATATTTTGCAAAAAAATTTGTTTATAAGAAATAAATGTGTTTATATTTGTCCAGAGACTTATTGAAACTTAGACTAGTCTCCCCTAACGATTTATTAATTTAAAATTTTTGCATATAGTATAGTTCTACTTTTCATAACAATAATAATACGAAGCCGAATTAGTATTAAGGTTTCATTTAAAAAAGGGGAATTATGCACAATCAAAAATTAGACGATAGCGTCTTAGTTAGTAACTACATTGCGGGTAATGAAAGATGTTTAGAAATCTTAATCCTGCGTCACAAACAAAGAATTTTCAGTTTTATTTATTCAAAGGTACAAGATAGAGATGTCGCTGATGATATATTTCAGGATACTTTTATCAAGGTGATCAATACCTTAAAGATGGGTAAATACAATGAAGAAGGTAAGTTTTTACCTTGGACCATGAGAATTGCACACAACTTAATTATTGATTTTTTCAGAAAAGGAAACAGAATGCCTACTTTTCAGAATACAGATGAATTTGATATTTTTTCTGTTTTGAGCGATAATTCATTAAGTGCAGAGAACAAGATCATCAAAAACCAAATTCACGAAGATGTAAAGAAATTGGTTGAAGAATTACCAGAAGATCAAAGAGAAGTACTTATGATGAGAATTTTTAAAGACATGAGCTTCAAAGAGATTTCTGAGCAAACAAATGTGAGTATAAATACTGCTTTGGGTAGAATGAGGTATGCCTTGATCAACTTAAGGAAAATGATAGACAACAATAATATTATATTAACTAATTAGGAAAAAAGTAAATTTTTTTATTCTTTCTGCAATAATATTTATTTTTGTTCGTTATCTTATTAATCCCTAAAAAATTATAAGATTTATGGCAAAACTTTACACTGAAAGATTTTTCAAAGAAAAACTTGATCCAAAGACAGAAACGATTTCATTTTTATTAAACTATTCGAAATCAATTCAACCGATCAAGACGGAAAAAGAAAGCTTAATGTTTCATTTGAATTAATCGGAAAAAGCTCTAAATAAGATATTTAGAGCTTTTTTTATTTTAAATGTTTCCTTCCAATAGTTTTGGTGATCACATCTTTTTCAAGATCCCAACCGCGTGCAGGGGAATATTCACGACCGTAATAAATTATTTGTAAATGCAATTTGTTCCATAAAGATTCCGGAAATAAGCGCCTGGCATCTTTTTCAGTTTGTACTACATTTTTACCGGTACTTAAATTCCAGCGATACATTAATCTATGTATATGTGTGTCTACGGGGAAACTCGGGACTCCAAAGGCCTGACTCATGACTACCGAGGCTGTTTTATGTCCAACCGCCGGCAATTCTTCCAAAAATTCAATTTTATCGGGAACTTTACCATCATATTTTTCAATTAATATTTTCGAAAGACCGTATATTCCCTTTGATTTCATTGGAGACAGACCCACGGGTCTAATAATATCTTTGATCTCTTCAACACTTAGTTTGACCATCTGAAACGGATTATCAGCCTTTTCGAAAAGGATTGGTGTAATAGTATTCACTCTTGCGTCGGTACTTTGAGCAGACAATAGCACTGCAATCAAAAGTGTATATGGATCCTTATGTTCGAGTGGAATAGGAGGTGAGGGGTATAGTTGTTCTAACGTGTCAATTACAAACTGAACCTTTTCCTTTTTATTCATTTTTCAGTATTTTTGGTAAAAATACAAATAATGACTACACTAAAAATAGGGGATAAGGCCCCTGAATTTTCGGCTACGGATCAATATGGCAAAACCGTTCAATTATCTGATTTTAAAGGAAAAAAATTGGTTTTATTCTTTTACCCAAAAGCCAGTACCCCGGGATGTACTATGGAGGCTTGTAATTTAAGAGACAATTACCAGACTTTTTTAAGCAAAGGATACGATGTCGTTGGCGTAAGTGCGGATTCTGAAAGACGACAACTCAACTTTAGCAACAAACAGGAGCTACCTTATAGTTTATTGGCCGATGAGGATAAAAAGGTGATCATGGCCTATGGCGTTTGGGGTCCGAAAAAGTTTATGGGAAGGGAATATGACGGCATTCACAGAACCACCTTTGTCATTGATGAAGATGGAACAATAGAAGATGTGATCATAAAGGTGAAAACAAAAGAGCATACGGCACAGATCCTATGAGACAACAGAGATAAAAAAAGGACGGCTAATGCCGTCCTTTTTTGTTATTTGATCTTTTTTCTCATATCGTGCTTTCTTCTGCTATATCCAAAGAGACGTTTGTCTTTGATGATGTTGGCAACACCTTCCGGTAACATTTCTTCCCAGCCGCTTTGACCGCTGACGATCATTTTAAAGGCTTTGCGAGAGAAGATCTCTAAAATGTCAGGATTAAATTTAGTAATGTCGGCAATTCTACCATTAAACTTAAAGTACTTATACAATTCCTTCATACGAGGATGTACTTTTAAATTCGCACTGGTAATAATTTCTCCGGATTCCAGATCTTTTAATGGGTATAAATAGATCTTAAGGTCTTTATAGAATAGTTTTCCAAAGGCTTCCAGTACACCACCACTGAGGTCTCTGTAATATTTTTCATCAAATATTTGAATAAGATTGTAAACACCCATGGCCAATCCCATCCTTGCTTTGGTAAATTCTGAGAAGTAATCGACTAATTTATAGTACTCCTGGAAGTTCGTGATCATAACGGTTTGTCCGAGAGAACACAGTAATTCTGCCCTGTCCAAGAAGTCTCTTTCATTAATTTTCCCTTCAGACCTTAGATTCGCCAAGGTGATCTCAAAAATTACATGTGTATTCTTTTCAGTAACACGTTTATCTGAAAAGAACATTTTTTTAGCTTCCTCATACATTTCCATATTCACCCTGGTGACAGGACGATAGCTTCCTCTTAGCGCTAAAATATTCTTTTTGTATAATTGCTGGGCAGGTAGTAAGTTATTTCCGTCAGGGCCAAACATTACTGCATTGGTCATACCGTTTTTGAGTAAGTGTAAACTCATCAAGCGATTATCTACATACATAAATCTCGGACCTGAAAAGTCAACCATATCAATCTCGATGGTATCCTTATCAATATTGTCATAAAAAGATTTCAGGAGATCTTTGGGACTGTCATTCAAGTAAAACGCGCCATATATAAGATTTGCTCCCAATACTCCAAGTGTCTCTTGTTGCAACTTTGAATCCGTCTGCTTAAATCGCACATGGAGGACGATTTCATTATAGTCTTCCAGGGCATCCATCTGAAACCTGATCCCAACCCAACCGTGACCTTTGAAATTTTTCGCAAAATCAATGGTGGTCACCGTATTTGCATATGAGAAGAAGATCTTATTCGGGTGTTTATCCCGATTCAATCTGTCTTCGATCAATTCAACCTCATGTCTTAACATCTTGCGAAGACGTGATTCAGTTACATAGCGACGATCTTCTTCAATACCGTATATGGCGTCAGAGAAATCTTTATCATATGCAGACATGGCTTTAGCAATTGTTCCGGAAGCTCCACCTGCTCTAAAAAAATGACGCACAGTTTCCTGACCAGCACCAATTTCAGCGAAGGTCCCATAAATGTGCTCATTCAGATTTACCCGCAGTGACTTATGTCTGATCGATAGAACATGTTCCAGTTCTCTATCACCTTTGATACGTTTCATTACTTAATCTTTTAAGCAAATATACTCAAGATTTAAAGAGTAGAAACAGTTTGATTCAAAAAAACATTGATCAATTGTAGTAAACTGGGACAATTCAGTTGCCCTACATCCCTTTTAGTTCCTGTACCAGCTTGGTCAGAACATCTTTGGCATCACCGAAAAGCATGGACGTTTTCTGGTTAAAGAACAGCTCATTTTCAATTCCCGCATATCCGGGATTCATACTTCGTTTGTTAATGATGATACTCTTAGACTTCTCAACATCCAATATGGGCATTCCGTAAATAGGACTGGCAGGATCGTTATGGGCCGCCGGATTTACTACGTCATTAGCGCCTACCACCAAAACAGCATCCGTATTTTGAAAATCCGAATTGATATCTTCCATTTCAACCAACTTGTCGTAATCAACGTTGGTCTCTGCCAGTAAAACATTCATATGACCAGGCATACGGCCAGCTACCGGATGAATGGCGTATTTAACTTCAACGCCTTTGCTTTCCAATAAGGTTTCCAGTTCGTGTATTACATGCTGGGCCTGAGCTACAGCTAATCCATAACCAGGAACTATGATAACCTTAGCGGCATAGTTCATCAATATGGCAGCATCACTCGGAGTTGTTTTTTTGATGGTTCCCTGATTGGTTTTATTAGACGCAGCAGCACTTGCTGAACCTTCACCAAAGGCACCAAAGATCACACTTGCCAAAGGTCGGTTCATCGCATCGCACATGGCAAAGGTCAGGATAGTTCCTGCTGAACCCACAAGGATCCCCCCGGTAAGCATGACCATGTTCCCATAAAGAAATCCTGCAAAGGCAGCAGCTAATCCTGTGAATGAATTCAATAAGGAAATAACAACCGGCATATCTGCCCCACCGATGGGCATTACAAAGAGTACCCCGTAAATCAGGGCTGCTAAGAAGATCACGTATAAATAAACCTGACTATCTGCATTGGTCAAAGTCATATAAGTTCCAAAAGCCAGAATGCCTATCAATACTACATTATTGATCAAATTATAGGCAGGCATTCGTATGGGTTTGTTCAAGGTGCCATTCAGTTTTGCCCAGGCTACCATACTTCCTGAAAATGAGATACTACCGATGATCATACCTGCTATGATAGTAAAAATCGACAATTGATCTCCTGTGTAGTGGCTAAATTCAACCAAACCAATAATGGCAGCACTGGCACCACCCATTCCATTAAACATGGATACAAGTTCCGGCATCTTGGTCATATCAACCTTTTTTGCAACGCCCCATCCAATAACCGTACCGATCAAAATTGCGGCTCCGATGAGATAGTAAATAAGGTTTGGAACATCTCCCTTATAAAGAAAAATTGTTCCAAATATGGCCAATGTCATACCGAATGCGGCGATAAGATTCCCTTTTCTGGCCGTTTCAGGGTGTCCGAGCATTTTTAATCCTAATATATAGGTAACTGAGGCGATCAAATAGATGATCTCAAGGCTTAATAAATATTCCATCATCTCTTCTTTTTAAACATTTCCAACATCCTGTCTGTTACTACGAATCCTCCAACAACATTGAGGGTTCCCAGCAAGACAGCTACGAATCCTAAAGCCAATGCCAAAATGTTTTCAGGATCTGCTCCCAACATCACCAAAATGGCTCCGATGATGACTACACCATGTATGGCATTTGCGCCAGACATCAGGGGTGTGTGTAAAACGGCCGGAACATGACCGATTACTTCTACTCCAACAAACACCATGAGTACAACGATGTATATCAATTGGAGATTTTCACTAATTAATGCAATGAATTCATTCATATCATTTGATTTTAGTTTTTTCTGATTACACCATCTTTTACGATCAGTGTTTCATCGGTTATTTCATCCTCTAGATCCCACTTAAACTCATTGTTTTCAGTTAGGTAGCCAATGAAGTTTGACATGTTTTTAGCGTAAAGATCGCTCGCATTGGTTGAAACACTTTCAGGGGCTATGGTTGTGCCAATTATTTTTACGCCATTTCGAACGACCGTTTTGTTCATTTTGCTCAATTGGCAATTTCCTCCCTGAGCAGCAGCGAGATCTATAATAACAGCGCCATTTTTCATCTGTTTTACCTGATCCTCAGTGATCAGTACAGGAGATTTTCGCCCCGGAACCATAGCTGTAGTGATGACGAGATCCGCTTTAAAAAGCGATTTATTTACGGCTTCTTTTTGTTTACGTGCATATTCTTCTGAAGCGGCTTTAGCATAGCCATTTTCGGAAGCCTCATCTTGCCCGTTTACCGTTATAAATGTTGCTCCAAGAGATTCCGCCTGCTCCTTGGTTTCCAATCTGATGTCAGTAGCTTCAACGATTGCCCCGAGTCTTTTGGCGGTTGCTATTGCTTGTAGTCCTGCGACCCCAACTCCATAGATCAACACTCTTGATGGGGTGATGGTTCCGGCTGCGGTCATCATCAATGGAAATATCTTTGTCATTTCATAGGCACCTTTGATCACTGCCTTATAACCAGCCAGGTTACTTTGTGAACTTAAGACATCCATGTCCTGTGCCCTTGAAATTCTAGGTAAGGCATCCATAGAAAAGATAGAGGCGCCTTTGGCAGCAATTTGCTCTACAATTTCAGGATGGGATTTATGAAATAATTGACATATGAGTATATGACTGTCATCAACGAGTTTTAATTCGTCTTCATCAAAAGGGTTTATTTTGATTAGTACCTGACTATCCTTGTATACAACCCCTCTTTTTTCAACAACTGCACCTACTTCTTCGTAGTCACTGTTACTGAATTTTGATGAATTTCCTGCTCCGTCTTGAACGATAACTTTAAAGCCATTATCGATAAGATGTTTTGCGATTTTTGGAGATATTGAAACTCTCTTTTCGCTTTTTTCGATCTCTTTAAGAACACCTATTGTCATCTCGAATAGTTTTAATTTATCATAAATTTAGAATTAATTTTAGGCTTATAAGATGACTTTAATCATTTTGTGTCAACTAAATTTATTGTCAAAAAATTAAGATAAACGGTTGATTAACAATACTGTTTGTGCCAGTGGCATAGCTTATTTATAAATTTTAGTAATTAACATTACATTTGCTATAAATTGGAATGAATGAAAATTACATTTTTAGGAACGGGTACATCACAGGGAATACCGGTTATCGGATCAAACCATGAAGTTTGTTTGTCGACGGACGAACGAGATACCCGTTTTCGTTCATCAATATTGTTGGAATGGGAGGGAGCAACTTATGTCATTGACTGTGGCCCGGATTTTCGTCAACAGATGTTACGATCTAAAACCAGCAACTTAAACGGGATCTTGTTTACCCACTATCATGCCGATCATACGGCAGGGATGGATGACATTCGCCCCTTTTCTTTAAGGTATGGAGAACTACAGATGTATATGGATCAGGTCGTCGCTCAAAACCTAAAGGAAAGATTCGCTTATATTTTTGCTACGAAGAACAGATATGCAGGAGCTCCAAAAGTATCGATTAACCTAATCGAGAACCAACCTTTTAAATTGTCAGGAAAGCTGATTGAGCCAGTGGAAGTACTGCATGGGAAACTTAAAATATTTGGATTCAAAATTGAGGGATTTGCCTATATCACAGATGCCAAAACCGTATCTGATATCGAAAAGAATAAGCTAAAGGATCTTGATATTCTGGTGGTCAACGCCCTAAGGAAGGACGAGCATCCAACTCATTTTAATTTATCAGAAGCCCTAAGTTTTATTGAAGAAATTGGGCCTCGAAAAGCTTATCTAACTCATATAAGCCATCGGTTGGGCTTTCATAAAGAGGTAGAAAAAGAGCTGCCATCGAATGTTTTTCTGGCCTATGATGGATTGGTATTAAGTGTATAGTATTAGTTAAACTTTTTTACAATGGATTACTATGGCCTTGTTGTCGATATCTGTAGTAAAGAATAAATATTGTTCACCTCCTTCTTTTAACCCCGTTTTTTTACGGATCTGAGCCACTGTTTCATTGAAGTTTCTTGTGGTTATATTGGCTTTTTTAAAGTCAAAAACTCTCTTGATCTGTTTTTTATTATACTTGTGAACCGAAAGTATCTGGAATCGTCTCCCAGGAAAATCAATCAGTTCAACGGATGTGTATAAGTGACTGTTAGTGTGTAGTTTATGTATTCTAAATGCATCTGATACTTCGTTAAAAAGCCCTGACTTCAGTATGGCTGAATTAGGTTCATATAAATACTTTTTCGGTAATGAATACTCGGCCTCAGCCTCTGAGGGAAAGTGGCTTTTAAACAGGTCTTGACGGTCTTTATGAATGTTGATCGCTTTTAAAACAACAGGACCTATCACACTTTTATCTATGATAAAAATCAATTCTTTTACCTCATTTTTTACAGCTACAATGTGAATCTCTTTAATGAATTTAATGCTGTTTACAGTTCCCTTGATATCCAGGAAAGGGGACAGTTTTAACATGAGTTTAGACGATTTCGCCAAGAGGGTGTCAAAATGTTGCAATACATCGGGGACACAATCTTCCAGTCTGAACACTTTGTTTTTTTCAGTATTTCTTCGAGAGGGATCTGCATAGATCCAATCATAATCAAGAGTTGAATTTGT
>CAYQPI010000230.1:0-5704 GCA_964419405.1 uncultured Flavobacteriaceae bacterium | reverse complement strand
GAAATAGATTGTAGCAAAGGTCGTTTCAACACATAATCCATACCAAAAATTTGACTACCTAATTTTTTCCTTTCCTGATCATTTTCGAAAAGTTTAATGTGAAGCAATTGTTTTTGATAATTCCATTCATAAATTGTTGAATTAACATCCAACCCCTCATAACATTGAAGTCTAATGAGATCAGTTCCCATTTGATCGGCCAGGGCCTTTGCCAGCATAGTTTTTCCTACACCTGGATTGCCTTCCAATAACAAGGGTTTTTCTAGAGCTTTTAAGAGAAATACTGACGTAGCCAATTCTTCATTTAAAATATAGTCATGCCGATAAAAATCTTTTATGAGTGTTGAAATATCTTTAGTCAATGGCCTTAATTTAGAAAAGCTATGCTTTAAGAAGCATAGCTTTAAGAATTCATATTTTTATTAATACTTATGCTGTTGCTTCAGCATCTGCTAATTTTTTAGAAAAATTAGTTACAAACTGTTTAAACAATTGGTTAGAAACCGTATCAATCAGTCTAGATCCAAACATGGCTATTTTTCCGTTTACGGTAACCTCCATAGCGGCGTCTAACTTTACGCCCCCTTCATCACGATCATTGAGATCCACTGACATCTTCATCTCTGCATTTCCGTTACCTTTAGAGTCAACACCATTACCTGAGATTACGATTTTACGATGCTCCTTGTCGATGTCATTGTAAAAAATATCTGCATCATATTGCACACCCATAGGTCCGAATTTCATCCCAACCTTACCCTTATAATGATTGTCTCCTACTTTTTCATCAATGGACACTCCTGGAACACAATCCATTATTTTTTCAGGATCAATAAGATGTTCCCAAACAAGTTCAGTTCCCTGAGGAACTTCAAAAGATTTATTTAAGTTTGTTTTCATTCTTAATTTCTTTTACTAAAATGGTTTCCTTCATTTAATTCATTTGCTTCGTTTTCAATTATTCTAAAAAGAAGAGTTTACCTCTTTGTTCTCCTTATGAATGTGCTTGAATTGCCTCCCACACCTTTGCAGGTGTAATTGGAATATCCAAGTGTTTGATTCCAAGCGGTGACAAGGCATCTATAATGGCATTGGCAATAGCAGGTGGCGCACCCACAGTAGGTGATTCAGCTACACCTTTCGCACCTAATGGATGATGCGGTGAAGGCGTAATGGTATGACCAGTTTCCCAATGCGGAGATTCTACAGCCGTTGGCACCAAATAATCCATTAAAGTTCCATTTAAAACATTTCCTTGCTCATCGTATTCAATTCCTTCATACATCGCAGGAGCGATTCCCTGGGTTAAGCCTCCGTGAACCTGACCTTCAACAATCATTGGGTTGATAATATTTCCACAGTCATCAATGGCCACAAATCTCTTTACATCAATGGCACCTGTTTCTTTTTCAACTTCGACCACACAGATATAAGCTCCATTCGGGAACGTTAAATTTGGTGGATCATAATAATGAGTTGCTTCGAATCCTGGTTCCATACCCGGGGGAATATTCGTATATGCAGCAAAAGCAACATCCTGAATTGTTTTAGATTTTTCAGGGGCACCTTTTACACTGTATTTTCCAACTTCCCACTCGATGTCTTCTTCACTTACCTCTAACAAGTGGGCGGCAATTTTCTTTCCTTTATCGCGTAACTTTCGTGCAGCTATGGCCGCAGCTGCACCCGCTGTGGGTGTGCTCCTACTTGCATAGGTGCCCAATCCATAGGGCGCGGTGTCAGTATCTCCTTCATCAATTTCAATGTCGGTATATGGAATTCCTAACTCTTCAGCAAGTATCTGAGCATAGGTTGTTTCATGTCCTTGACCCTGAGATTTGGTGCCAAATCGAGCCAGTGCTTTTCCTGTTGGATGCACTCTAATCTCAGCACTATCAAACATGGCAATTCCTAAAATATCAAAATCTTTTGACGGCCCTGCTCCTACTACTTCAGTAAATGTACAGATTCCTATACCCATTAATTTACCCTGAGTCCGTTTCTCGGCTTGTTCTTTTTTATAATCATCATAACCAAGCATTTCCATGGCCTTTTCTAATGTTGCTTTATAATCTCCACTATCATAACTCCAGCCCAAGGGTGAGTCATATGGAAACTGCTCTTTTTTAATAAAGTTCTCAAATCGTAACAAAGCGGGGTCCTTTCCAATTTCAAGGGCCAGTTTATCAACCATTCGTTCTATGGCATGAACCGCTTCTGTAACTCTAAAGGAACAGCGATACGCTACACCTCCGGGTGCTTTATTCGTATAGACGGCGTCCAATTCTGCAAAGGCATGCTCATAATCATATGAGCCGGTACAGATTGAAAACATTCCAGTTGGATACTTAGATGGATTCGCTGAAGAATCTGTATAGCCATGGTCTGCCAATGTAGATACTTTAAAAGCCTGAATCTTTCCATCTTTTGTAGCAGCCAATTCACAGTCCATATGATAATCTCGGGCAAAACCGTTTACCAGATTTTCAGAACGATCTTCAATCCATTTTACAGGCTTTCCTATGAGGAAAGTTGCTGCGATAGCAACAACATAGGCTGGATATACCGGAACTTTTCCACCAAAACCACCACCAATATCAGGGGAAATTATTCTAATTTTTTCTTCAGAAAGACCCACATGACCGGCCACTAAGGCCACAACTGTTCTAATAGCATGAGGTGCCTGGGTCGTCAAATACACCAATAATTTTTGGGTATCTTTATCATAGGAAGCAACACAGCCGCACGTTTCTATAGAAGCCACATGAATTCTGGGCAAATAAATCCGTTCTTTGACAACCACATCCGCATTGGCAATCACTTCATCTGTTTTTTCTCGATCTCCTCTTTCCCAGTGGTATATCTGATTATCCTTTTGACCTTCTTTATCTGGTCGTAGCAAGGGAGCTCCCTCGTCTAAAGCCGTGTATGGATCAACAATTGCCTGCATGGGCTCATAGTCAACTTCTACGGCTTCTGCTCCATCAACCGCAATATACCTGTCTGTGGCTATAACTGCACAAACCTCTTGAGATTGATGCATCACCGTATCAGTTGGCAATACCATTTGGGTGTCAGACAACAAGGTTGGCATCCAATGTAAATTGAACTCGGCTAAATCATAACCGGTGATCACAGCTAATACGCCAGGGATTGCCAGGGCCTTTTCTTTGTTAATTCCTTTTATTTTAGCGTAGGCATATGGACTTCGCACCATAACCATTGTCAATTGACCTGGAAGTTTCACATCGTCAACATAATTTCCTTTACCATGAAGAAATCTGGCATCTTCTTTTCTTTTTACAGAGTGGCCCATTCCGCCAACCTCTGCTGATGTTTTACATTTAAACATAATTCTTTCGTTTAGGAGGTTAGACTGATTCTGATTCTTTCTGCATTTCTTTAGCGGCCTGTTGCACAGATTTCACAATATTATTATATCCGGTGCAACGGCATAAATTTCCTGAAATACCCCAGCGAATCTCTTCTTCTGTAGGATCAGGATTCCTTTTTAACAAATCGATGGATCGTATAACCATTCCAGGAGTACAAAACCCGCAATGCAGTCCGTGTTGATCATGAAATGCCTGTTGCATTGGATGATTGGTACCCTCGGCAGCGATGCCTTCAATTGTCGTGATCTCTGCCCCGTCTGCTCTTACAGCGAGGTAAGTACATGACTTTACAGATTGCCCATTGAGTAAAATAGTGCATGCCCCACAGTTGGAGGTATCACAACCTATGTGGGTCCCTGTCAGGTCTAAATTTTCTCTTATAAAATGTACAAGAAGCAAGCGCGAATCAACTTCAGCCGTTACGCTTTCTCCATTTATTGTTAGTGTTATTTCGTGTTTCATTTTTTGTTTTTTTTAGTGTTGTGCTCTTTCCAAAGCCAGGCGTATCATTCGCTGTGTAATGGTATTGACAATTGATCTTTTATAGGCTTCTGATCCTCTCAGGTCAGAAGTTGGCTCGCAATCTTCACTAGCCATAGCTCCTACTTGTGCTATCAAATCATCAGTGATTTTCTGACCCCGCAATAGTTCTTCGCCTCTTTCCAAACGCATCGGAACAGCACTTACATTCGTCAAACCGATACCGATTTCTTCGCATGAACCGTCCTCGTTGAGCTCAAGATGAACCGCAACACCGGCGGTGGCATAATCACCCACCTTTCTCTCCACTTTGTGATATGCTCCTCCACTTCCTTTTTTTGCCTGTGGTAATTGTATCTCTGTCAAAACATCGCTAGGTTCAAGAGCAGTCATATAAAATCCGTGAAAAAATTCATCTATAGGAATGGATTTTTGTCCATCAACTCCTTCAGCAATAATCGTCGCCCTTCTTGCCAACATGACTGCGGGCTGATCATTGGCCGCATCACCATGTGCTATATTGCCTCCAATGGTGCCTACATTCCTAACCGACGGATCAGCAGTAAGTTTAATCGTATCTGAAAAAATAGGATATTTATTTTTGATCAGATCAGAATATTCCATTTCTGTCTGGGTGGTTAAGGCCCCGATCTTCAGTAAACCATCTTCTTCCTTAATATAGGAAAGACCGTCAATTTTACTGATATCTATTATATGCTCGGGAGTAGCAAAACGCAATTTCATCATGGGCAGCAAACTATGTCCTCCAGACATGTATTTTGCTTCATCTCCATGTTCTTGAACTAAAGCAATCGCCTCTTTTACAGAGCTCGCTTTGTGATAGGTAAATTTAGCAGGAATCATTTCTTAAATAGTTAGTTATATTGTAATGACATTAAAAATACTGCTTATTTTCGAATATATGAATTTTAGGGGTTGGTTTTTTTTATATTCTCAGTTTATAGAGTATAAATTCACAATATGATACTAATTGTTTTCGCTCTGAATTCAGGATTCAAAATTTCGATGTATACATTTTAAATAGACGTCTGAACATTGTTCTGATATCAATCGAAGTTATTAGTCAAATTATTTTATTTTTATAACATGGTCCTGATAATAACTTCCAATGTTAGATAGAATATATTTAGATTATAATGCCACTACACCTTGTTCCCCGGAAGTAGTTGAAATCATGAAGAAGTATTTTAACGATACTTTTGGCAATCCATCCAGCATTCATCACGCTTTTGGCTGGCTGGCAAAGGATGCTGTAGATACGGCAACAGCAATAATTGCATCCACCTTAGATATTAAATCAGATAACATTGTATATACATCAGGATCCACCGAAGGAATCAACATGGTCCTCAAAAGTTTTTCAAAAAAAAGAATAAATGGTAGCAGTCATATCATCACTTGTAAAACAGAACACAAAGCCGTACTAGACACTTGTGCTTTTTTAGAAAAATTTGAAGATGTTGAAGTCACCTATCTTGATGTTGATGACATTGGTTTGATTGATCTATCTGAACTTGAAAAGGCCCTACGACCTGAGACCAGATTGGTTTCTATTATGCACGCCAACAACGAAACAGGTGTGATTCAACCATTAGATAAAATAGCAAAAATACTGAAAAACAAGGATATATTTCTTTTTTCAGATGCGACCCAATCTCTCGGCAAAATTGATCTTAGTGAACTTTTTGAGGCGGCAGATTTTGTTTGTTTTTCTGCTCATAAGGTTTATGGACCTAAAGGAATCGGTATGGTATATGCCAAAAATCAGCATGCTTTAGAGAATCTTCAAAGTTTAGTTCAAGGTGGCG
>CAYQPI010000229.1:0-35233 GCA_964419405.1 uncultured Flavobacteriaceae bacterium | reverse complement strand
GTATGTTTTACACTATTCTCAATTTCCTCAACATTAAAACTATGCTTTTCATCATAGTACTGTTCTATTGAAACCCCTTTGTAATCTACTTTTTTAGAGGTGTATCTGGCAGAAAAATAACCTACTTCCGGAAGTATCTTTTCTCTGGTTTTATAATGATAGTAATTCCTGCCGTTCTCTGACCACTGCTTTATTAATCTGCCCGAGCTTAATGCTGTTTGATCTCCGGAAGTAGAGATAATGGTTTCAAATCTTATTTTTTCATATTTAATGTCTTCCAGGGCAATATGCGCATCAGAATTATCTTCTTCGATCTGCTCAGGCAGATTCCTTTTATTGCGTTCGACCGTATTTGAAATCTCTAATCCTGTTGTATACCCTAAAATAGGCTCAAAATTCCCAAATTGATTAATATAGGTGCCGTTATCGACAATTGAAATATCGTCATCATAACCATGGACCTCTTTGGTCAATTGATACCTAAATCGTATAGAATCATTAGGTTGTAATGGCTCATGATACTTAAAGATATAGGTGCCATAGAACGTATCATGAGCAACCAGTGTTGCATTTTCTATGCTGATACTCTCTAAAGGGAACCTTTCTGTTATAAACAATTCAGATAAAGGTTCATCACTTTTATTCTTCAACATATAATCAGCCGAAACAGCATATCGTCTATCATCTGGATAGAAATCAACATTCGTTTTTTTCGAAGTCGGATATAATCTTTCAATGCTGTCATACTTCTTGAACATACGCTCATAGTTCTCGCTATAATCTAACCGATCGTTTACGGTATTATATTCTGCAAGAATATTTACGTTATAATATACCAAACTCCCGGCTCCTAAAAACAAGGCGATAAGTACCAGACTGGTAAACATTTGCCCGCGAGTCCAATGGGCAGTCAATTGCTTCAGCTTAGAGGAAAATCCGGTCACCACTCCTCTATTCCAAATTTTGAACGAAAGTATGGTTAAAATCAACCCAAATGTGAGCCAATACAGGGCCAAATGATCAAATATTTCCTGGCCATTGTAAAAACCATTCATGTTTGAATAAGACACTCTTGGCATAAACCCAAGACTCGTCAAGGGATGTTCCAAACCAAGCAGGTCGGATTTCAAAAAGAGAATTACTACAAGTCCAAATACTCCCATACCCAAGTATTTACTCTTTGCTAAACTGCTTATAAACAGAGCTATCATAGAAAAGACTGCAAGCGGTAGTCCATAGTAATAGTATAAGGATGCATATAAGCCAAATTCAAAATTCGAATAACCCAGGATTCCTTGAAAGGTGGTGCACATAGCTATTCCGATAGTGATCAAAATGAATGGCAACATCAATAAGGCGCTAAATTTAGACAAAAAGAAAACCTGGTTCTTTACAGGAGTCGCATCCGCGATTAAATTAAAATTTAGATGGCGTTCTTTCCAAACAATTTCAGCGCTGTAAAACACGATCAATATGACACTGAAAAGGGTCAGCGGATCAACTATTAGTTCAATCAATTGGTTTGTAAAAGGGTATCTGCTCACACCGTATTCTCCACCCCTAATCACTGTGGCATATAATTCTGAGAAGACGATAAACAACCACATGATCATCACGGCTATGAAAGGTAAACTCCTTACAACGCCTTTCAATTCAAGTTTGAGTAAAGAAATATATGCCTCCCGCTGCGCTTTAAAACCATGTTTTGTCTCCAATGGCCTATAAATAGACACAGGTGTATTATCAGTTTGTATCTTTTTTGATTTCTTCACTTTTTCAGTCAATTTTCTAAATGAAAGAATCCTGTGGGATATCAATAAAATACCTATAGATACTCCGATCCAAACAAGCCTGTTCAATAAGAACAATCCCGAAAGCGAGATCAGCTTCGTATTTTTCTCGAAAGGGGTCCAGTACTGGGTTTGCTCAAAGAATGCTGCAATTCCAAAAGGGTCGGCAACTGCAGCAATTGCCATGCTCTCAGGAGATGCTGGAACTGCCTGAGCCATTAATGGTGAGTTCAAGAAGATCGAACTGACAAAATAGAGCATATAAACAAATACAGCACTTACATAGGTAGCTGTACTGTTTTTTGTCAAAGTGGCCACCGAAAACACTATCGAAGCACAGATAAAAATGTTTGGTACAACAATATACAACCATGGCTGCAGGTAAGTTAGTAAGTGAAATTCTCCTAATCGCTCAGGATCAAGATCCGAATAATAATTCCCAAAAATATACCCCAGGATAAAGGGAGAAAAAGCCAGGACACTAAAAGCAACTGTACCTAAAAACCGACTCCAGTAATAATCAGCTTTTTTTATAGACGAACTATAGATCATGGCTTCCATTTGATATTGCTTGTCCCGCAACATGGCACTAATGGCAAAAAACATAATAATAAACACACTTCCCAAGGTAAAAAGGCTTGTGTGAAAATATACCTGATATACAGAATTAAAGTTAATACCCTTAGGAGCAAACCCCTGCCTTCCTACAAATACGCCCAGGGCTAAAAACAATATGGCAAATAATGGAAATGCGCGTTGTTTGAATTGATAGGCAACTTCGAATTTTAATAAGTTTTTAAACATCTTTTAGGCTTTTGAATTATGATCGAATAATGTTGAGAAATAAAAATCTTCCAAATTTGGTGTGATCTTATTAAATCCGGGTTCTGGTTGATGGTCGGACAATACCCTAATTTGAGTTTCACCGGAAACCAATTTTGTAGAAATCACATTAAAAGCTTTCTTGTGTGCTTCGATATCGGCTTTTGCTATTATTTTCGTCCAAATTTTACCATCAATACTGGCCACCAGACTTGATGGATTTCCTTGAGAAATGATTCTTCCTTCAGAAAGTATAGCCATTTTTGGACATAAGTTTCTTACGTCTTCAACAATGTGGGTAGACAAGATGACAATGACGTTCTCCCCTATCTCACTCAGCAGGTTCAGGAAACGATTACTTTCTTCAGGGTCCAAACCTGCGGTAGGCTCATCCACGATAATAATTTGTGGGTTAGCCAGCAAGGCTTGAGCAATACCGAAACGTTGGCGCATTCCCCCAGAGAATGTAAAAACTGATTTCTTTCGATGCTGGAATAGATTTACTTGTTGCAACAAGGCATTGACCTGTTCTTTGCGATCTTTTTTGTTTAAAATCCCTTTTAACACTGCCAGGTGATTCAATAGGTTCTCAGCTGATATTTTGGGGTAAACCCCAAATTCTTGTGGTAAATAGCCCAAGGACTGTCTTATCTCATTCGGGTTCTGAATAACATTCGAATTATTAAATGAAACCGTCCCTGAAGTTGGTTCTTGAAGTGAGGCAATGGTTCTCATCAAGGTTGATTTTCCGGCACCATTGGCTCCTAACAGACCAAACATCCCATTCTTGATTTCCAAATTAATTCCATTTAAAGCTTTGACCCCGTTAGGATAGATCTTTGTAAGGTTTTCTATAGTTAATGTGTTCATAAGTGCAGTTATTAATGGTATTATTTTAAGTATGTATGTTTATCTAAAACGTCTTTTGGCATTCCAAAAGGAGCTAATTCTATTTGTTGGTTTAGACATTGTTTTAATAGTTTTTGTAGTTCTCATGAATTTGATTAGTTATTAATTTTCACCAAACTTAAGGTGGGGATGAAAGTGTATCTAATTAATATGACGGATCGGTATATTATAAGGCCAAAAACACTGAGAATCTTAATGAGCATGGTTGGACCTGAAAAAAGTAGTGTTCATATTAAATTTAATAGTGTCTGTCAATTGATTTGGGCATACAGCTTAACATACTTACTTTTGAATCATGATTAAGATTCTAGACCAATACAAAGCTTTTCTGTTAGGCTTCATTATAATTCCAATATTTTATTTTCTGGAACATATAGGCTTTATTATAATTCCTAAGGACCAGCACATTGTGTTTAATTTTTTCACTTTGTTTTGGGGGTTGACAATTGGTTTTATTAGTTATCGTTTCAAATATTTAAAAAATAAAAAGGAAACAGTACTTAAGGTCCTTGGTATGATCATCCTCTTTGTTTCTGCCCTGACCATTGATTCAACCATGAATATCCCTGATAATCCAATAACATTTTTTCTATTAATGGTGTTTTGGTTTGGTTTGGCATTTCTGTTGGCACCTGGTTTTATTAGAAAGTATTGGAAATTGATCACCCTTATTTACGCGCCACTTTTCCTGTATTTTTTATACCTAAGACTGTTTTCAGGAGATCAGGAAGCCTATTTAAGAATAAAGGAAGACTTTCCCTTTTTTATTTTCTTTTTGCCGATACCTGTCTTGATATTCATATGGGTTTTTGAACAATGGAAATGGCTAAAAAATTTAAAAGCCGAAAAGGCCAAAACAGAATTGTCTTTATTAAAAACACAGATTAATCCGCATTTCTTTTTTAACACCTTGAACAATCTGTATGCACTTACCATTAAAAATTCTAAACAGGCTCCTGAGGTCATTTTGAAATTATCTGATATGATGCGATATACTATTTACGAAGGAGAAAAAGAGGAAGTAAAGATTCAGGATGAAATAGACTATTTAAATAACTATATTGAATTACATAAAAGTAGATATCAGAAAGCTGTTAAAATAAACTTTGACCATGACATAGATCCTAGTATTTCTATAGCGCCTTTGCTGTATATTATACTATTGGAAAATGCTTTTAAGCACGGTGTAGATTCGCTTGCTGAGAATGCTTTTATACAAATTGATCTATTTGAAAGAGATCATTATATATATTTTAGAATAGAGAATAATTATGACCCGAATGAACTTAATGAATCAAAAGGAATCGGATTAAAGAACTTAAAAAGAAGGCTATTTCTCATGTACGACAGAGATCATGAGTTGAATACTGAGATGAAAAATGATCGCTATAAAACCACTTTAAAGATCCCTATACATGCTTAAGTATATAATCATTGATGATGAGCCTTTGGCCCATGAAATTATAGAAGAATTCTGCGGTATGTTACCACATGTGCAATTAGAAAAGAACTGCTACAATGCCATGGAGGCCATGCATTACTTAAATAAAAACTCCATTGACTTTATGTTTTTAGATATTAACATGCCGAAATTGCGCGGGCTGGATTTTTTAAAAACCCTCAGCAACCCCCCAAAAACAATTATTACTACAGCTTATAAAGAGCACGCTCTGGAAGGATTTGAATTGAATGTTGTGGATTATATTTTAAAACCTTTCAGCTTTGATAGGCTTGTAAAAGCAGTGAATAAAGTTTCGGATACCCAGGGAACAGGATCAAGGGTTGTGCAGGCTTCTAATGAAAAGTCTACCAGGTTTTTTGTCAAAGGAGATAAGAAGCACCATCAAATAGATTTGAACAACTTATTGTACATAGAGGCCTATGGCAATTATACCAAGCTTTTTTTAAAGGATGAAATGATCGTGAGCCATGAAAAGATTTCATATTATGACTCTATATTGAACGATGGCGATTTTTTAAGAGTGCATAAATCTTTTATCATAGCAATCCATAAGATTAAATTTATTGAAGGAAATCGAATCATAATCGATGGGCATAAAATTCCTATTGGACAAACCTATAAGAGTCAGGTTAACAGACTTTTTCTTAAATAAAATGCAAAAAAAAGCCTTAACAAAAATAGTTAAGGCTTCTTACGGAGGAATTAATGTAAGTTTCATACTTCCTTTTTTAAATGTAAATCATAATTCTAAATTCTAGTAACCATAGTTTCTGTAATTAGACCATCTGATTCTTTTACTTTCTCTAAAGGTTGAAAAATTACCAATTCTAAATTCACTTGCTGCACTACTGTCTATTGTTGTTTTCATGATATAGTTATTTAATTATTATACTACAAATGTACAGTCAACCACTCTTCTGTAAAACTTAGTCTTACTGACTTGTTAAAAAATCTGGATGAACTGTAAAAAAATGGCCTTCCTGTGTTTATGTTCAGAAAGGCCGGGTCTAATAACCTAATCAAAAAATTATTTTATTCATGCTGAATTTGATTCAAACTTCTTTTTTAAGCTTTTCAATATGAGCTTGAAGTCTTTTTACTTCAACAGGCAAAGTACCATTATAAACACCTCTTATTCTTCCCTTTTTGTCGATAAGAATAAAGTTTTCTGTGTGTATAAATTCACTTTTATCCTTTGTGCGCTTAAAGTCTTCATCAGCAAAATAAGATGTTCGTGCCAGTTCATAAATAGCATCCCTGTCTCCCGTCACTAAATGCCATTTACCTTCAATAGCTCCTTTTTCCGTGGCATAATCCTTTACTTTATCAACTGAATCAATCCATGGCATTACAGAATGTGAGAGTAACATAATGTCATCGTCTTCTTTGTAGATATTTTGAATAGTGGCCATGTTTTTTGCCAGTATAGGGCAAATACTTGGACAGGTAGTAAAAAAAAAGTCGGCAATATAGATCTTGCCTTTAAAATCATCGTTATTCACCTTTTCACCGTATTGGTTTGTAAATTCAAAAGACGCTATGCTGTGAATCTGATCATACTCGGGGTCATCTTTCGCTATCCACTGAGGCGTGAATTCATCAGAATTGAAAAAAGGTAAAACTGCCGATTTATCGATAGGCACTTCTTTAGTACATGAAATTGTGATCAAATACATACATATAATAAGTCTTATTTTCATTTCGTTTTTGTTAGAATTCTTGTTGATCCACCACAGTTTTTTAAGCCAATCAAACCATATCTTTCCCCTTTTACAGTATGAAAATTAGCTTTTAATCTTGCATTTGAAGCCCATGTTCTTTGACTTCCATCTTCGTTGCCATGTGAATAATTGAAATGACTTGCCATAATCCCATTCGAATGCCAATCCATTACGGCTCCATGATAAGCACCATTTTTATCAAAATTATATAAGAACATTTGCTGGGAGTCTTCAAACCATCCTACATGAGCGCCTGTTTTAGTGCCATTTGAGTAAAACCGTTCAAACCATTTAGTACCATTCATATACCAACCGTAATAATGGCCGTGCCTTTTACCCAAATGGTACGTTGCTTCTGACTTAAGCCTATGATTCGGATAATATTCTTTTACAAGACCCGAATAAGGCTCTTTATCATATCGCAAGATACCATTTTGTAGTACAAATAGGCTATCATCACGATTCTGTTCATTTTGAGAAACTAATTCAACTAAGGCCGTATCAGGTGCTGTTACCCGCTTACCTTGCTCAGTGCATGAGTAGATGATTGTGAAAAGTAATATGATTGCTAAGTACTTTTTCACTATTAACGGCTTATATTTCCTGCTGTTCCATAAAAGGCAGACCCATTTATATAGGGATCTTCATTTGTAATATGATAATGGTATATTCCATCCGGAAAATCTTCGGTAGCTGAATGATGACCATGATATTCGTCTAGGTCATCGTTGGTTATTATAAGGCCATTTTCCAAAGGACCATACACAGGGAAACCATCAGAGAGCAACCCTAGAAAAGCGTCTGAACCATATGTCTCCGTCAGAAAAGAAGGTTCAACATGATAATGATATTGGGTTCTGGCAGGATGTCCGAGCCATTGATCAAAAGTGTTGATTTCACCAGTCAATGGTTCATTATTCGGACCTGCGTATTGATTAAAAAAAACAACTCCATTTCGAGCGATTCCAATAGGACCAAGTGGTGTTGCACTCTTATTCTCCGCCTCTTCGGGATATAAAATAATGGTAAAACTGATATTCTGTTCACCGATTGAACCTGGGTTTTGATTCCAATCTGGATTCGTGCCAGTATAAGGTTCATAAAGTGCACTCGAAGTCGGCCAGTATGGACTTGTATGATTCGGTAAATCTGTTGTTGTAAAGGTTACTGTATTTTCTGAAACAGCATAACTAACTGCGTCAATATTGTCAAATTTTGATAGAATAACAGAAATGTCATAATCGCCCGGACTGCTCGAAACCGGGTTTTCTTCTTCAATCGATGAAGGTGATGTGTCACAAGCCAATAATGTTAAAACTGAAAGTACTAGGATTTTATTCATGATGATTGTTTTATTTGATTCTAAAAAATTTGTTTATAAGACCATCTATTTCTTTTAATTTTTTAACTGTTTAAGTAGTTTTGTCGATCCTACTTCTGTAAATAATTGATGGCAGTATTATTGCGCTCGGCAACATGACTAATCAGCTGATCGACTCCTGACTGAAAATCGGAGTTTGATCTTAAAAATGTATATCCAGCAATTTCAGCATTCGCATATTGTCTTAGTAATTCTGCATAGGAAGCATACTTGGCCTGCATCTTAGCAGTATCAAATTCTTCATTAATTAGTTCTTGTACAAAGGAGTCATACATGGCTCTATAAACTTCATCCTGGTATAAAAATCCAATCAACGGCCATTCAGTGGAATTTATATTTGAGAAATCAAGATTCGCTGAGCCACCCATCTTACCATCTTGCAAGGCTTCATTATTATCCCAGGGAATCCAGGTGAGTTTATTCTTATCAGGATCATTGTAGAGGTAATAATTATGAGTCATGCGGCCATAGGTGTCCCAATTCTGTATGACCGTATTTACGGCCAGGTATTTTAAAAACACTTCGGTATCAAAAATCATTTCCAAATTTGTTCTCCAGGAACCGGGATCAGAAAGTCTTGACTCATCATGTAAAATGGAATACAAGCTTTCCACATCGCTGAAATCAGCTTCTTCCTCATTATTCTTTTTTACATATTCTGCTTCATTAAATGATCCTGATGAAAAACTTGCAGCATAGCCATCTGGTTTGTACAAGTTCCCATTGTCATCAGAAAACTGAGTATCCAATACCGTATTGTCAACTTCTTCAACCAAGGTATAAACACCAAAGTAAACGGGACCTTCTCCAAAATCAACGTATAAGGTATAAAATGCTGTATGTGAACCAACCAGACCAGCCTGTCTGAATACATCTCCAGCCACTTTTTCTCGCATCATCGAAGTATCATCATAGTTGTTTTTCAGACTTAATTTTTTAAAACCATAGAAACGTTGATTGTCTATTTGAGGATAGTCATCTTCGAACTCATCAAAATCAAGTTTAAATGAGAGTTTTAAAATTCCAGATTGCCAGCTACTTCTTAGACTTGAGTTCCCTTTGAACCTCAGGCCAACTCGATACCATTCCAAGCCATTAAAGTAAACTTCGGCAGGAACAAAAACAGGGTCTTCATCCGAATCACCACGAGGACCACCGCCGCCTGAACCAAAAGAACCGTATAGATCGTTCATGTTATCCAGCATTGACTCCCAACGGTCTTCAGTGATGACAAAATCTAATCTTTTTACCTCTGTATCGCTAAAAACTACTTCAAAATTTGGTTCTGCCTCTTTACTATGTGTTGCTAATGACCAATCTGATGGGGTAAAATCTGAATCATTCATTCCTGTATCATCATCAACCACCACGCCATCAAGGATGGTCTGGTCATTGTCTGTGCACGAGTTCAATACTGTTACAGCTGTTGCAGAAAACAACATAACAACCGTTAATTTAATATGTAATCCAATCATTTTCATCTCTTATGTGTTAACTTAAACTAGTTTGATTTAGGACAGCTTATTCTTACAGCTCGATTATTTATTGTTTTCTTGAAGGTCTTCTTCCTTGTGGTTTTGGGGCTTCTTCAAATTCTTTCTCTGAAATGAAGCCATCTTCATCAGTATCTATTTTGTCAAACATATCTTTTAACGGACCTTTGACCTCATCCTCTGATAAGGTGCCATTCTCATCTTTGTCCATATGTTTTAGAAGTTCACTATACGTTGGTTTTTCCCTTTCTTGGTCTTGTGCATTTATCTCTGTCATTGAGAAGACAACTAACCCTATCACTAAGACACTTGTTTTGATCATTCTAAATTTCATTTTCTTATTATTTTAGTTTGTTATTTGACTGCAAGATTCAACGAAAGTTTAATATTATTTTCAGTATTCAATGAAATGGCAAATGTTTTCAGTGAAACCAATAATAGGCTCTTTAACATGTCATATTTGGGCAGGGAAATACCGCTTTTTTTTAGAAGCATTCAGTTTTAATTGTTTTAATTTGTATCATGAATCAATGGAAACGTTTTCTTTTACAGTCCTTCTTATGGGGAATTGTCTGGGTCATTCTATTTGCAGGACAAGATTTTAATAGTAATTACTTAAGAGGGAATATCGTTGCCTACCTTTTTCAAATTGCCCTCATTGCGGGTTTGATTTTTTATGCTGCTAAAGCCTTATTATTCAGAAAAAAATTTTTCCTGTTCACAATGATCTCAATTATTAGTATTGTTTTTTGTGCACAGATTTCTTCAAATTTTGGTGTATCGAATACCAGACCGATAGACACACCTGAGCTCAGAAGACAAGGGCCACCTCCCGGAATGGAACCTGGGCCACCTGGCCGTTTTCCACCAGAGAGACCCAGCTTTGATCGTCCAGGACCTGCACCGCCAAAGTTTTTTATTCATTTTCTTATGCTTTCAATATCCTTTGTCATGGCCGCTGCAATTGAGGTCTTTATTTTTGCCAGAAAAAAGGAGGAGGAACACTTACGAATTGAAACGGCCCATTTGCAGACAGAGTTAAAAATGCTGAAAATGCAAATTAATCCACATTTTCTTTTTAATTCACTGAATAATATCTACGCTCTTTCGGCCATTGATGCCGCAAGAACACAGGAAAGTATTAGCTTCTTGTCCAATATGCTGAGATACGTACTTTATGAATGCGATCGCCCTGTGGTTTTTTTACAGAAAGAAATAGACTATATAGAGAACTATCTGAAATTATTTTCCTTAAAAAGCAGTGAAAAATACGCCATTAAAACAACCTATAAGGTGGCAGACCCAATGGCTCCAATCGCACCGATGATCTTTATTCCTTTTATAGAAAATGCCTTGAAACACAGCCATATTGAAAAAAGACAGGGTGCTTATATTGAAATTGAGGTGGTAGCCAATAGCCAGCAAATTGCCTTAAAGGTAAAAAATACTAAGCCGCAATCTATGATAGAAAAAGATGATGTTGGAGGCATCGGCTTGGAAAATGTTAAGAAAAGATTGGCTATCTTATATCCCAATAAGCACGCCTTGACCATGAATGACAGCAAAGAAGCATTCATGGTTGATTTATTGATCAATACATAAAAGAATGATAAAATGTTTAATCATAGATGACGAAGAGCTAGCCAGAACTTTACTAAGGACCTATGCTGATAAAGTAGATTATTTGGATGTTATTGGAGATTTTGAGAATCCGATTGAAGCCTTGAATATTTCTAAGAACCAACAAATTGACCTTGTATTTCTCGACATACAAATGCCCGATTTAAAGGGAACAACCTTGGCAGCTATGCTCCCTGAATCTTGTAAAGTAATCTTCACAACAGCTTACGCTGAATACGCTTTGGAGGGGTTTGAATTGAACGCTGTTGATTACCTTTTAAAACCAATAACTTTTGAACGCTTTCTTCAAGCCGTCAACAAATTGGAGAATCCTGATCATGTAACTGAATCAAATACCATCACCGTAAAATCTGGCTACGATCTGCATAAATTGATTTTAGATGATATTTATTATATCGAAAGTGATGGTGAGTATGTGAATTTTCATTTGCATGATCAGAAAATAATGTCATATCAGTCATTGAAATCTCTAGAGAAGATGCTTGATCCTTCGCTCTTTATGAGAGTACACAGATCCTATATCATCAATAAAAGAAAAGTAAATGCTTTAAAAGGAAGGGACCTGCACCTGGAAGATTTTGAAATTCCAGTAAGCGATACCTATATCGAAAAAGTAAAACAAGATCTTTTCTAATTGAGGAAAAGTTTTTTATCGAAAAGCTATTTGTAGTAATTTAAATGTATTCATAAAAAAAAGCCATCAAATGATTTTTGATGGCTTTTATTCAGTGAAAATACCGTTTAAGAAATCTCAATATTCCTTGCTGGTTTAGGTTTAGCCTCTTCCTTCTTAGGGATGCTAAGTTGTAAGATTCCATTTTCATATTCAGCCTTGATACCACTTTCGTCAACGGTTTCAGGAAGTAAGAAGGTTCTTTTAAAAGAGGCATAAGAATATTCTCTTCTGCTATAATTTTTCGTTTTCTTATCTGAATCAGATTTCAATTCTGCCGAAATAGATAGTTCTTCATTTTCCAAGCCTATTTGAAAATCTGATTTATCATATCCTGGTACCGCCATTTCTAAGACAAAGGCATCATCTGACTCTGTAATATTGACCTTGGGTTGAGATAGTCCCTCATTAAAATCACTGTTTTTTGAGGTGTGAATAGTATCAGAAAACAACTCGTCAATCAGACCAGCCCACCCATGATAGTTTCCAAGGGTATTTCTTTCTTTATTCAGTTTGTTCGCGTTTTTTCTAAGCATTACATTATTCATAGTAGTATTTTTTAAAGGGTTGTACTTTTTAATTATAAAAACAGAATTGCAAAACCGAGACCATTTCATTTTTTAGTACATAATTGACAATGATTTATAAAAAAAGCGCCATAATGGCGCTTTTTAAAGCGATAAATGCGACATATTGACATAGAAAAAGGTTCTGGAGCTACTTAAGTAGCCAGCTCAGTAAATTCCCCTGCATTTACTTTTGGAAAATCAATCTCCGTTTTAGCCAAATGGTTGACATAATTTGTCAAAGTATTTGATACAACATTTAAGACGATTTCAGTAATTTCCTGATCATTGTACCCAGCATTTTTGACTTTTTCAATAGCCTCATCACTTACCTGCCCCCTGTTTCTGGTTACCAGCTGAGCAAATTGCAATCCGGCTTGTTCTTTTGCGTCATGTGAGTTTCCTAAACGGCTCTCTTCTGTTTGAACTTCGCTGAGGCCATTCATTTTACCTATTGCAGTATGAGCCGACAAACAATAATTACATTCGTTTTCTTCACCAATGGCCAGGGCCAGCTTTTCTCTGAATTTATTACTGAATTGGCCACTTGCTGTGATGTCCCCAAGACTTAAATAGGCTTGCAGGGTGGCTGGTGAATTCCCCAGCACTTTTATTAAATTTGGAATGAATCCTATCTTTTTCTGAACTGTGTCAAAAAGTTCTTTTGATTTACCTGTAGTTACTTCCGGATTTAATGTTTGAATTCTTGTACTCATGATATAGTTGTTTTAGGATTAATTATGATGCTGTTTTTAATTCTTGGATCTGTGCTCTCAATTGGTTTTCTGAAAGAACTCCACTTGACCTGCTCACTTCCTTACCTTTTATAAAGTAGATTAGGGTAGGAATACTTCTCACCCCGTATTCTCGGGCCAGATCTTTATGATGATCTACATTTACTTTTTTAATGCTTACTTCTCCTTCAAATTCGGAAGCCAGTTTTTCGACAGTTGGAGACAATACATTACATGGCCCACACCAGTCAGCATAAAAATCTATGACTACTGGCTGATTCGCTTCTAAGGTTTGTTTAAATTCGTTTTCTGATAGGTGTATGTTCATAATTTAAAATGTTAGCGCTTCAAAAATTTGAAGCCTGGTTAAACTTATTTTGTCTTGACAAGTACTTGCTTTTGACATTACAAAGATGCAACCCATATGAGCCTTTCGAAATGGACAAAAGTTCCTGTTACTTGGACAAGGACACAGATTGAACTATAAAAGCCTAAAATGAATATGGGAGAAAGCCTTAAAGGAAGCCTGGAAAGGCAATAGAAAATAGATAATAGGACTAAAAATCAGCCTTGTACTTTTTAGGCGATTGACCCGAAGCCTTGGTAAAGAATCTTGTGAAGTAAGCTGGATCATTAAAACCAAGCTCATAAGCGATGTTCTTAATGGAGCTATCTGCATATAGGAGTTTTCTTTTGGCTTCCAGAATAATCCTGTTTTTAACATATTCACTGGGTTTGAGAAGTCCTACTCTTTGAAAATGTTTGCTTAAGGATTTTGGAGAAACACCAAGTCGATCTGCATAAAATGCAATAGCATGTTGTTTTTTATAATGTACTTCAACAAGAGTACTAAAATTCTTGAATAAAGGTGTGCTCTGTTCGGTGACCATGGTTTGAGCACCCTTTTTGATGCGAACTGACAAAATGATGAATTGTTTTAAATAAGACTGTAACATGTCATATTGTGCTGTCTCTCCTAATTTAAACTCTTCAGTTAGTTCATAAATTAGATTGTCTAGCTTTGAAAGCTCACCCAGATCAGGACTTACAAAAGGTGTTTCATACACGTTATTGAATAAAACACCATTACATGATACTTCTTTGTCATGTGTTTGAATACAATAAAAATCTCTAGCAAAACTCATCTTATAGGCCTGTTTGATTTTTTCAGTTTCCACCGAAAACACCTGGCCTGGTGACAGAAAGAATAATACGTTTCCATCGAATGAATAGCTTTTGAAGTCTATTTGATAGCTTCCTTTTCCTTCTTTAATATAAAAAACTGAATAGTCCTCGATTTGCTCTGATTCATGAACCACACAGGCCGTATCGAAAACTACCTCTTGCAAAGAGAAGATGCCTTTAAACTGATATGTATGGATATTTTGAATTGCCATTTACCTGCTATATTTTAACTTTAGTTCGATAAAAACAAAAATCATAACAAAGCTATCAGAGATATTTTTTCCACCAATCAACAGAGTTAGGTTCTCCTTCTGTAACAAGCTCTCCTGGCTTAGGGCTGAGGTAAGCTTGTTCCTTTTTGTCAGCCTCTGCAATAAACCGTTCAATTGGATCTGTCCACGAATGAAGTGCCAGACTAAAACCAGCCCAATGGACTGGTATAGCTAGCTGAACCTTGGCATCTTTGGCTGCTTGTACAGCTTCTTCAGGATACATGTGTATTTGATGCCAGCGCTCGTTGTATTGGCCACATTCGATAAAACCCCAGTCAAAAGGGCCAAATCGCTCTCCTATCTCTTTAAAATGTTGATCATAACCACCGTCACCGCTCCAATACATAGAATTGTTCTCCGAACTTAAAATCCAACCTCCCCAAAGGGATTTGGCACGATCGGTCAGGCCGCGGCCCGAAAAGTGTCTGGAAGGTGTAAAGACAAATTCAATATTGAAATAGTTTACTCGCTGCCACCAGTCTAATTCTACTATGCCATTTTGGTCTACACCCCATCGGATTAAATGCCTGCCAAGCCCTAAAGGAACCAAAAATAAATCAACCTTCGATTTCAACAATTGAACACTTTTGAAATCAAGGTGGTCGTAATGATCATGAGTGAAAAGAACTGCATCAAGGTGTGGAAGATTGTGAATTAACTCAAGACTGTTTTGAGAAAATCGTTTTGTTCTAAACGGGCCAACAGGAGAAGCATCTTCTCCAAACATGGGATCAATCAATAAATTTCTTCCCTCCAGTTGCAAGAGGAGTACCGAATGACCATACCATATAAAGTTTGGCTTTTCACCTTTTTCATGACCTTTTATGTTGCGAGACTCGATGTCAATCAATTTTTTGGGCTCCCTGCTGTCTTTTCCTTTGGCCCTTTCTGAAATCAGCCCCGGAAGGTCTGCTACATTCATCTCGATGCTTGTTTTAGAAACATTTTGAAACTTGCCATTTTTCCACTGTGGCGATTTTGATAATTCCTTTTTCTCCTCTGTCGAAAGCTTTCCTCCAAACTGGGGGTTTTTATTGAGATAGAAATAACCGAAGGGAACTCCAAAACCAATAATTAAAATAAGTACTGATGTTATCATGAAATTTGCTTCCTGCATTTAATTGACAGGAAACACAAAAATATTGAAAAGCGAGCGAATAACTGAGAATAGATGAACTGATTCATTTTTTTGAGATAATATCTTTAAGTTTGTATGAAACAGCTTCTCAATTTATGATCAAAAGTATTTTAGTAATAGAAGATGAATACAACGTATCTGCCTTTATAAAAGAAGGCCTGACGGAATCGGGTTATTCAACCCTGGTGGCCTATGATGGAGCTACCGGGTTAGAACTTATCAAACAAGAAGCTATAGACCTTATCGTATTGGATATTATTCTGCCTGGGATGAATGGTTTTGAAGTAGCTCAAAAGGTGAAAGAACTGGGCTATGACCATATACCTATAATTTTTTTATCTGCCTTAAGTACTACAGAAAACATCGTAAAAGGCTTAGAACTTGGAGCTGATGATTATCTTACAAAACCCTTCAAATTTAAAGAACTATTAGCGAGAATCAGAGTGGTTTCAAGGAGATTGGATCCAAACAAAGGTAGATTAAATCAGCTGACAATAGCCAATTTAACCTTAGATAACGACACAAAACAAGTGCGCAGAGATGCCATTGAAATAAGCCTCACATCTACCGAGTTCAGACTTTTGGAATACTTGCTTAAAAATAAGAACAAAGTATTATCACGCATTGATATTTTAGAGCATGTCTGGGATATAAACTTTAACATGGGGACCAATGTCGTTGACGTTTATGTTAATTATTTAAGAAATAAGATTGACAAGAAGCATCGACCAAAATTAATTCACACGGTAATCGGTATGGGCTATGTTTTGAAGGAAGGACAGGATGAAGATTAGAAAAAAAATAACACTGATTTTTGTAGGACAAATTGCCATTTTGGAAGTGGTCATTTTTTCACTGATCTATTTTCTCGCCTTTCAGTATAGCTCAAATGAATTTTTTGACAGATTGGGCAAAAGAACAACTATTGCTGCCCAGGCTTTTTTAGAAAAAGATGAAGTAAATGCTGATATCTACAATGATATACGTATCAAACATCTGCAACGTCTACCCCAGGAAAAGGAGTATTTTTTTGAATTGAAGACTTCCAATCAGGAGATTATTGACAAGATGGATCAAGAGGTCATGCCTGAATTCCTTAATGATCTGAGAACGAATGGAAAAGCAAGGTTTAAAAAAACGAAAATATTTTTTACAGGCTATGTATACGGAGATAATCAAGGTACTTATTTAGTCATACTTTCTGCTCGAGATCTCGACGGTGAGGGGGATTTGACATACCTGCTTCAAATAGTACTTATTTTATTTGTTATCAGCCTTTTAATACTCTTCATATTAGGTAGCTATTTTGCACAAAGAACATTAAGCCCTATTTCTGAAATTATTGAAAAAGCCAATGAAATAAGAGCTTCCAGTTTGCATAAGCGCTTGCTTGTTGACAATAATAAAGATGAACTATCTGAACTAGCACAAACCTTTAACAGCATGCTTGACAGAATCGAGACGTCCTTTGAGATGCAAAGTAGTTTCATCAATAATGCTTCTCATGAACTTAAAAATCCCTTAACTGCCATCCTGGGGCAAACTGAAATTGCTCTTCTCAAAGAAAGACAGGCGAATGATTATGTCAAATATTTGCACAATATCGAAAACGAGGCGCATCGCTTAGATGCTTTGATAAATGTGCTCTTATCTTTTGCCAAAACGGATCAGGATCAAAAGGGCTTATTAATTTCAGAGATCCGAATGGATGAACTTTTGCTAGAGGTCAAGTCTGATATAGATCTGATCAATCCCGAAAATAATATCACGATAGATTTCGATGATGTTCCTATGGATCCAAGGTTGATGACACTTAACGGTAATGTGGGTCTTATCAAAGTCGCCCTGAGCAATATTCTTGACAATGCCTGTAAATTTTCCGAAAACGCACTTGTTACTGCTAAAATCATTGGAGACAAAGAGCAGATATCCATCGTTGTGACCGATCATGGAGTGGGCATTCCAGCCGAAGAGCTGAATAAGATTAGTCAACCATTTTACCGGGCCAGAAATGCCAGATCGATAAAAGGTTTTGGATTTGGCCTGTCCCTGACTCATAAAATTATGAAAATGCATGGTGGACTTATTGATATTTTCTCTGAAAAAGGAAAAGGTACCATTGTAAAGCTACAATTTAATAAAAATCAGAAAAAGAAATAGCTGCAAACTCTTCTGCTACAATCTTTTACGAAATTATTTCACATTCTAATCTCATTCTAATGTCGTTCTAATAGGGCTCTAATATGCCGGTCATATGTTTGCATCAGAATAAAAGCAAAAAAGATGAAAACAATTATCATTCCAACAGACCTGAGTTTAAACTCTTTGGATTTAGTAAAAAATGCTGTCTTGCATTTTCCCAATGAAAAGATCAATATTGTTTTGACCTATGGATTTTCAGTTCGTATTACGGATTTTCAACCGATGGATTTTCTGGGCTCACGGGCTTTTAAACCCGAAATCAACAAAGATTTCTTGGCCCTTAAAAAGAAGTTATCCATGGAACATAAAAACCAAATTTCCAGATTGAGTATAGAAGTGTTCACCGGAACAAACTCGATTGCATTTAAAAATTTCTTAGATGCTCACAACATTACTACGGCTCTCGTTTCAGAAAAACCACAAGTCAGCTTTGCTACAAAAAATCAATTTGACATAAGCCCGCTAATTCAGGCAAATATGGACAATATTATTACCGTAATAGGTACTACGACCGATAGCTTGAGTATGGATTCTACCATGACGATCAATTCACTCAACCCACAGGTAATTGTTTAACTAAGCATACATAACTAATAATTATATACATGGAAAAGTTTAATACGAAATATTTGAAAGGCGATCTCCAAGCAGGACTAGTTGTCTTTTTAGTGGCATTGCCCTTATGTCTGGGAATTGCCTTGGCAAGTGGAGCACCACTGTTCTCTGGAATTATTTCTGGAGTTATCGGTGGTATTGTCGTTGGTCTTTTTAGCGGCTCACAATTAAGTGTATCCGGACCGGCCGCTGGTTTAACAGCTATTATTCTTGCTGCAATTGCTACCTTAGGTTCTTTTGAGGCCTTTTTACTTGCTGGTGTTTTAGCCGGTATTTTGCAACTGATCTTGGGCTATATAAAAGCCGGAGTTGTTTCTAATTACCTGCCATCAAATGTAATTGAAGGAATGCTTGCGGCAATCGGAATTATCATTATTCTTACTCAGTTACCTCATGCTATCGGTTATGATGCCATACATGAAGGTGACTATTTTCATATCAATAAGGAAGGGAATCACGATATGTTTGCCACTTTGATAGATGCAGTGAATTTTATGCATCCTGGTGCATTGATCATCGTCATTGCCTCCCTAACTGTTTTAGTGGCTTTTGAAAAGGTGCCCTTATTATCAAATATCAAGGTTATACCAAGTGCTTTGGTAGCCGTTGTTACCGGAGTTTTGATCAATGAAACGTTTAGAGCAACAGGCTCTTCATTACTGGTAGGACCAGATCATTTGGTAAGCTTACCAGTTCCAGAGTCAATGGCCGCATTTTTTAGTCAGTTCAGCTTGCCTGATTTCAGTCAGATTGCCAATAAGCAGGTTTGGATAGTTGCTCTGACCATTGCGGCTGTGGCCAGTATTGAAACACTGTTATGTATTGAAGCGTCTGACAAGTTAGATCCTTTGAAGAGATATACAAATACGAATAGAGAATTAAAGGCTCAGGGGATTGGAAATATATTGAGTTGTATGATTGGCGGAATTCCAATGACCTCTGTCATCGTCAGATCATCCGCCAATGTCAATTCAGGTGGTAAAACGAAGATTGCAGCGATATCTCATGGAGTTTTTCTGTTACTTGCTGTATTGTTAATTCCAATGATTTTAAACAAAATCCCATTGGCATCTTTAGCAGCAGTATTGATTGTTATTGGCTTTAAACTAGCTAGTCCTAAGGTGTTTGTGCACATGTGGAAGAATAGTAAAAAGTTCCAGTTTATCCCATTTGTAGTTACAGTTGTTGCCATAATTTTTACAGATCTGCTTGTAGGTGTTGGTATCGGATTAACGGTAAGTATCTACTTTATTCTAAGAGGAAATCTAAAATTGGCCTACTTTTTCAAGCAAGAAGAATACAGTTCTGATAATACCATACATATAGAATTGGCACAAGAAGTTTCCTTTTTAAACAAGGCAGCTATTAAACAAACTTTTGCGCATTTACCTGAAAACAGTAAATTGATATTGGATGCATCACATTCCATATACATTGATCATGATGTTTTACAAATGATTAAGGAGTTTGTTGAACTCGGATCGAAGGACAAGAATATAGATGTCAAACTTATGGGCTTTAGAAAGGCGTATAAAATTGAAAATACAGATGTTCATGTGACCACTGTTCTATCAGACAATAAGACCCTTGTATCGCCTCATGAAGTTGATTCTGGTGTAAAAGTTCCATCTAATGCCTTAAAGGTTAAAGAACTGGCGATGAGTATTTAAGTAAGTAAAAAGCGCCCTTGGGGGCGCTTTACTTTTTACAAGACTATAAATTTGAGAGATAAGCTCCATAAGAGTCTTTAAATTCAAAGCCTTTTACAATTCTCTTTTTATTTAATTTATTATAAGCTGCTAATGCCCATAGAATAAATTCTTTGGCAAATAGTTTGTCATCCTCGCCTAAGTTCGGCATATAGGATTTCAGGAGTAAATTTAATGCTTCGATCGAATCAAGTGATGATGCATATTCATCCTCTGAACTATCGTCAAACAATTCAAATGAACTCTGTTCAAAAAACCATTGCAATACAGCATCATAAGGATCCTTGTCGTTTTCGTGTTTTAACTTTTTAATTTTTGGAAAATAAGTATCAAACAAGGTCTTTGAGGCACTGCTAATTAATTTTTCAGCCACAAAATTCGCTCCCTCCTGCTCCCCTTCATAAACAAGTTCAACTTTTCCAATAATTGATGGGATCATTCCAATGATATCCGAATACCTGATATTTGTTTGCTTCGACCCTGATGATAAACATCTGTATTCAGCAGTACTTAACAGGTTTTCATAGGCAGTGATGCTCATCCTGGCACTAATGCCACTTTTGCTATCAACATACTCACTGTTCCGGGCTTCAAATCCGATTTGCTCCACAAGATCTCTTGCCAGTTCAGGAACATGAATTTGGCATGTTCTGTTATTTTGAAGTTTCGCCTCTTGTGCCGTGATCGTTTTAGCTACTTCTATGCTATGAGGATAATGCGTTAAAATCTGAGAACCAATTCTATCCTTTAAGGGGGTTACGATGCTTCCTCGATTTGTATAATCTTCAGGATTTGCTGTAAAAACAAATTGCAAATCTAAGGGCATTCGAACCTGAAAACCTCTAATCTGTATGTCTCCTTCTTCTAAAATATTAAATAAGGCCACCTGGATTCTCGATTGAAGGTCTGGCAATTCATTGATGACGAAAATGCTGCGATTAGCTCTGGGGATCATTCCAAAATGAATAACCTTTTCGTCTGCATAACTAAGTTTTAAACTTGCTGCCTTAATCGGATCAATATCACCAATCAAATCAGAGATCGTCACATCAGGAGTTGCCAGCTTTTCATAGAATCGTTGTTCTCTGTGGATCCATGTGATGGGTGTGTTATCTCCATGAGTTGTAATTTGCTCTTTGGCAAAATTACTGATGGGATTCAAAGGGTCATCATTGATCTCAGATCCTTCAACGGCAGGAATATACGGATCAAGTAATTGCACCATTAAGCGCGCCAGCCGCGTTTTGGCCTGTCCTCGAAGACCTAATAGGTTTATATTATGTTCTGACAGTATAGCCCGTTCTAACTGTGGGATGACAGTTTCATTATACCCATGAATTCCGGTAAAGGAATCTTTTTTTTGTCTAATGTTTTCAATTAAATTCTCTCGTAACTCTTGCTTTATGCTTCGGCTTCTGTAGCCGCTTTTTTTTAGTTCTCCTAAGGTTCTTATGCTTGTGTTCATTATCTGATTCTTTTTTTTCTGTTGGTTTCATAATCGTGAAAAATCATCTCACCCAGGCCGTCCAATCCTGTATAAAATGCTTTTCCTCTATTTGACAAGGTGAATTCATCAACGAATGTCTGTAAGTAGGGATCTTTCGCAATCATAAAAGTGGTGATGGGGATATGTAATTTTCTGGCCTGAGAAGCCATTTGATAGCATTTGTCAACAATATAGCCATCGAGTCCGTTACTGTTTTTATAATAGGTGCCATCCTGCATTTTCACACAGCTTGGTTTACCATCGGTAATCATAAAGATTTGTTTATTCGTATTCCGTTTTCTTCTCAGCAGATCCATCGCCAATTGTAATCCTGCTACAGTATTGGTGTGATAGGGCCCTACTTGTAAATAGGGCAAATCCTTCAGTTTGATCGGCCAGGCATCATTTCCAAAAACTAGAATGTCAAGAGTGTCTTTGGCATATCTGGTTGTAATCAATTCTGCCAATGCCATGGCCACTTTTTTTGCGGGCGTAATCCTGTCTTCTCCATAGAGGATCATGCTATGACTAATATCGATCATCAGTACCGTACTCATTTGGGCCTTGTGATGCGTATCTTCTACAACAAGGTCATTTTCAGTCAACTCAAAATTATCGAATCCATGATTCACCTGTGCGTTTTTAAGGCTTTCTGTGATGTTGATATGCTCCAATGAATCACCAAATCTAAACTCTCTTAAGTCACCTGTGTGTTCATCACCTAAGCCACTGCTTTTAGTTTTATGTGTTCCGGCTCCCTTCTTTCTTATTTGACCAAATATTTGATTGAGTGCGTTTTTTCGAATGGCTCTTTCTGTCTTGGCAGTAATTTTTTTATCGTAACTGCCATCTGGTTTCATATCTTCTTTGATATAACCTTTGGCCTTGAGATCCTCCACGAAATCATCCAGTGTGTATGCATCATCGGTAAGTTGATATTCCTGATCTAGTTGTTCAAGCCAATCCATGGCTTCATCAAAATCGCCTGAAGTATGTGTAATCAATTCCTTGAAAATGTCAAAAAGCTTGTCAAAAGGACTTTTTGCATCTTCTTCGTACAGTTTAAATTGAAAACCAGTGCTACTTTTATTTCTTTTCATTCACAAAATTTTTATCGGTGCAAAGACCCTTAGAGCATGAACTTAATAGTATTTGAACGATGTCAAACAAACATAAGGTTCCATAAAAAATGATTTAGTTTGGAATGCAGGTTATAGTTATATGAATAAACAATAACCCTTTCTCTTGATAGTCTCACAAAGATAAGGATATTTACTTACTTTCTTTTAATGGCGTATTGATCCAATACTTTTTAAATTCTTTGTTCTCATTGGTCATTGAAGCTGAAAGAATTTCGTTCTTTTTAACAAAATGAAAAGAATCATCCAATTCAAGCGTTGATATAACTTCTTGAACAAATAGTTCTCTAAACTGTTTTAAGGTCAGAATAGGTCCTTCATTAATCAGTTTTCCATTTACATCACGCACTTTTTGTATGGTATAAAGCAAATCATCCTCAATGGTTTGCCGATTCATTGTGCCAGAAAATGGAAAGAGTTTGATAATGACAACCTTGGGGCTATGAAACGATATTTCCTTGATGTCAAGCCTTTTTTCTTTATAGTAAAAAGCAATGGTTCTACCGGTGTTGTCAATCGTTTCAGGATCGATATCACGATTAAAAAAAACTTGAAAAGAATTTGATTCATGATGATACAGCATATGTTCCACTTTAAACACGTCACCATGCTTGATGTCAAAATAATTGTTAAACGTGAGATAATTGAGAAAATAAGTGTCGGAATATTTCTTATACTCAATCTTCACTTCGTACAACACAGTTTTTTTTCTGACGTCTCGGGTTGTGTAATGAAGACGGTGGATTCCGAAATCATCCTTGGATATATAGATGCTCCCACTTCCTTTGAAATAAGGATCCATACCCATAATACTTGATAAAAAATCTATTTTATAAATCGGTTTGTCATCTAAAAACACCATTTTATCGATCCAGAAAGAATGTTGCTTGACAAAATCTTCATTCATGACATCGACAAATGAAAAGGATTTCTGGTCAAAATTCCTGATACAATTGCCAATATTTAATAGGTATAATTCATTTCCCCCTAAGGGAGAAACAGTAACCCCCTTCAAGTATTTTACATTAAAGTTATCATAAGGTACGGCCAGTAAGCTGTCGATCAAAAAATCTTCATTCATTTCGTGTTGAAATAATGCAGTTTGATTGTTGGATGCAAAAAACTTATTTGTTCCAAAACCAGCATCGAACACTTTTAAAATACCTTCATTCAAATTCACATAATCAGCTGATTTCAATGGATGTGAAGCATTCATTTCCTGGGCATCCACTACTTTTTGATAATCCCTGTAATAGGCGATATACCCAAAAGGGTGCGTGGGGTAGTTATCCGGAATCTGTTTTAAGGCAAGTCGTACAATTTTTCTAGCGCTAAATTGTTTCTCCTTCTTTTTTGTGGCCTCAAGAACAACTTCCTCCAGTGCTTCCAGTTTTTGATTCAGTCTCAGAACATAGGTTTCATTGAGCAAGAGCTCAGCAGCTTTGAATTCTTTGGTTATATATCCAATACAGGAAATTTGTAATGATTCGTCATTAGAAAGAAACCTGTAAGGAATTCTAAAATTCCCTTTTTCATCTGAAATAACACCCACTTTTGACTGTTTCAGAATTACCGTTGCAAAAACAACAGGTTGATCTGTTTGATGATCTAACAATTGAAAAACAGCCGAAGTTGATTTCTGAGCCAGAGAATTCAAACATGTACACAGAAATACGAAAAGTGTGAATGTTGTAAGAAACTTAGAAGGCATGAGAATGAAATTTACTCTTAAAAATAATCAAATAAATGGCATATTTTGGTAAGTAGTCTTAATTTTCTCTCATTCTATTTAAGGTTTTCCAGAATAAAATCTACAGTTTCATTATGATTCTCATTTTTGAGGTAGGCACCTGTATAATGCTTCGATGTAACGGCTAAGCCTTTTTGCATCAATGCGTTTATTTCATCTAAATATTCTAGAGTTACCTTGCCTGATAATAAGGGAGATAGATCAAGCCCCTTATTATAGTGGTCATAGATCTTTTTTAAGCCTGTCAAATACAAATAATCTTTTGTAAAGCCACCGCCTCTATGAACTCTAAGTGTAATATAAAAGGCACTATCCCGATTAAGGTCAAACTGATTGTGCAACAACCTAAAGGTTTTAGAGAAATCATATCCCTTGGCGAGGCTGTCTACAGCAATCACACGATAGGCCAATTCTTTCAATCTGGTCACCGTTAAATTATTACTCATATACTCGGCAAAAACGGCGAGGCCTTCCTGAGTCTCTTCATAATTAGGAAAACCATGTGAGAATATTTTTAACGGATGGAGCAGTCCATTCATGGTTGTCACCATATGAACCCCTATCTCATGATTGTTCAAGACATTGAGTTCGTGTTGAGAAAACAAATGATTTTCATTGAGTACCAGCGTCTGAACATTATTTAGAACCATGGCAGAGGCCGATATCTTTTTTGAATGTTTTATACTGTAATTAAAGTCATAGTCTTTAGAGAAGTCTTTAAAAAAAACTTCCGTCTCCTTCGATTTATATGTAGGAACAAACCTTTCTTCATTGATGTCTTCATCCTCAAAATGCAAAATAAACTTAGCATTCTCAACATCTTTTTCTGTTGGCGTCCCGAAACAATGCAGACAATTATAATAAAACTTTCTACCATCACCAATGGTTTCAATGCATTGGATCAATCCAGAATAGGTATAAATGATATCTTCATATAATTTTCGAATATCCTTATCCTCTATCAGTTCAATAGGTTGCGCAAAAAGCTCTCTATGTAAATCGAAACGATCAAAATTTATTTCCGGGTATTGAAAATCAGGGTCTGTCAAATACTTTGAGGCAAAGAATTTTTTCTTTTCTTCTTCAATATTTACAGGGTTCACAAAACTGAGCAATTCAATTTGTTTTACCAGGGCGTCAATATTCTTGTCAATATCCATCAAAGCCTGTGTGGCAACTTCATTCTGTCTTTTCATTCTCAAATCATTTATTTCTCCATTGCAACGCTATCTGCATGACGAGGGATTCTCACTGTCAATTCTTGCCTGATTCTTGCGATTACTTCAGGATATAAGAGTTGTTTGTTTTCATCACAGTACACCTTTGCAATTTCGGTTGCCAAAACTAAGGTATTTTCAAAACTTGAACTGATGAATTTTAAAAAATATCCATTCCCATAGAAGGTGTCATTCACAGCCGCTGTTGATTTTATACCATTAGGTAAATTCATCTGCGATAAGCTCTTACGCCATGCCTCTATTTCAATCTGAAACCTTTTCTCATCAATATTCTTTGTTCCGAGATTCCATGTAGGCACTTCTCTGGACCATCGTTTCCAATTAAAGCTATGCATATCATAAACAACGCATACAGGATGCATTGATTCTAATTTTTTAACAAGGGCGAAAACTACTTTATAAAAGGCCCGGTGTTTAGCCAAACTTTTCTCTTTCATCTGAGAAGACAAAGGTGTTTTCCATAATTGCTTTCCCCAGGCATCTTCATAAATAGCCAATTCAGGTGCCCTGTTTAAATCATATTCAAATCTCGAATCCAATCCCGCTAATACGATAGGATGATTGCCCAACATTTCTTTGGTCGCAGGATCATCCTCATACCACCTTTCGTAAGCTGAATGCAGACAGTTTTCCCATAATTCTTTTCTGAATTGATGACCATCATGAACGGCGGCACATACATAATGCACGTAGTTTTCAATTTTCAGTGTAAACGAATAATCATCTGCAACAGCATCAAATGAAATTCCTGCATTGATGTGCTCGATGATCTGATCAATTGACATTTTCTGCATTACAAATCTATTTATCAATTCTTCATCTTAAGCATCCTGTACCGTTTTTCTGAGCCTTGACCTTCTGTCAAAGGCCTGTAGTTTGTCGAGTACTTTACTTTCAAGAAAATCGATTACTTTTTCTTCTACCTTGGTTTTGGATTTATAGACCTTATTGATATAGGTAATTCCTCCTGGTGACATCACATTGACCTCAACGAGTTTTCCACCTATAACATCTATTCCAACAAAATACAGACCATCACTGACCAATTTAGGCCCGATTTGTTTACAAAGGGCTTTTTCAACTTTGCTCATACTGTGTTTTTGAACAGAACCTCCCGCTGAAACATTCGACCTGTGATCTCCTTGTCCTGGAACTCGTTTCATAGCTCCAACCGCCACACCATTCAACATTAAAATTCTCACATCCCCCTGATCGGCACCTTCTATATAATCCTGCAGTATGACATAATTAGAGTTACCTCCACTGTTAATGTAAAAATCCAATAGAGAGTTGATATTATTCATGGCTGATTTCTCAATAAGAATGACACCTGATCCGCCAAAACCATTTAAAGGTTTTAAAATCATTTTATCCGATTCAGATTCTTTTATCTGATTAATCAGGTACTGCTTGTTTTTTGACACATGTGTGTTTGGAATGATGTTGCTGTGCGCATCTCCAAAGGCTGCCGTGTACAGTTTGTTATTAGCTTCACGCATGCCTTCTAAAGAATTCATGATAAAAACATCATCCTTGACTGAATCCAGAAAATTCAACATGATTGGGTCAAGTGGCGGGTTTGCTCTAAAAAATATCACGTCAAATCCAGCTAAGGGTAACATCTCAACACGCAATTTCGCTTTTGAATAAAACGACTTAGCACTGCTTGGCACCTTCTCCATTCTGCCAATTACAGTACAAAAGGCATTTGTGACACTGTTTCTAATTGTTAGGTTAGAAGGACTGCATATAGCAACTCCATGTCCTCGTTTTACGCATTCTTTGATCAATGCCAAAGAAGAATCGTGCTCAGGGACTATTTCTTCCCATGGATACATCAAAAAACAAACATTCATAATAGCTTACTTAGAATTTCTTTAGTTTATAAATATAAAAAAATATTCAACGCTACTTCCTTGAAATTACTTCTGAAATTCTACCAGGAATTTTGATAAGAACAAAGAATGAATTAGGAGATAATAATAAATCTTATATTCGTCTTATAATTTTTTGAATATGAATATCATTAGAACCGCCATCTTATTAATTATAACCTTGGTTGTTGTACCAGTATTTTCTTATTATTTTGGCACACCTTTAAACGAGGTTTCTATCGAGGCCCTGACCTTGATCTCAAAAATTTGTCTTGGGGCCATTATATATTGTTTTGTCATTGGCGAATTGACCGGGAATAACAGTCAGGTTGATAAATTATGGAGTTTGCTTCCTATTGTTTATGCCTGGATCGTGGCCTATTATGGAGATTATTCTTTGCGGCTGGTTGTCATGGCAATTCTTGTCAGTTTATGGGGCTTAAGACTTACCTATAATTTTTCTCGACATGGCGCCTTTACCATTCGTTTTTGGGAAGGAAAAGAAGACTACCGCTGGGCGGTGCTACGTGCAAAACCAGAATTTCAAGGTAAATGGAAATGGACATTATTTAATTTGTTTTTCATTTGTGGTTATCAACAGATACTGATTCTTTTATTTACACTACCTGTCATTATTGCCTTGCAGTTCAATGAAGTGGCATTTTCTTATGCAGATGCCATTATTTCGATGCTGATGCTATTCTTTATCATCTATGAAACCGTAGCAGACAATCAGCATTGGAAGTTTCAGAGCCTTAAATGGAAAAAAATAAACAATAAGGAAAAACTGGAAGGTGATTATAAAAAAGGATTTCTTGACAAGGGACTTTGGGCATTTTCAAGACATCCAAATTACTTTGCAGAACAGGCCATTTGGATCTGCTTCTATTTGTTTAGTATCAGTGCATCTAACCAGTGGTTCAACTGGTCTGTTGCCGGCTGTTTACTACTGGTGGTATTGTTTCAGGGAAGCTCCAATTTCAGTGAAGAAATCAGTGCTGAAAAATACCCTTTATACGCAGAATATCAGAAAAAAGTTCCACGCTTTATCGGATTTGGTAAGAAACACTAGTCCTATGCTCGAAACACTTAATTCGTCAAAATACTTTCTATCATTTGGATTTCTTCCTGACTAAGATCTAAATTGTCAAGAATCCCCACAGCATCCTCTATTTGTGAAACCTTACTTGCTCCTATGATCACACTTGTCACCCTGGGGTCTCTTAAAACCCAGCACAGGGCCAATTGTGCCATTTTTTGTCCTCTCTTTTCAGCGATGACGTTTAAGGCCTTCACCTGCTGTATTTTCTCATCGGTTATTTGATCGCTTTGTAAGAACCCATGTGCTTTCGCTGCCCGAGAGCCTTCAGGAATACCGTTTAGATACTTATCGGTTAGTAAACCTTGAAACAAGGGGCTGAACACTACCGATCCTACCCCATTATCTTCCAGTACATCCAAAAGACCATCCTCTACCCAGCGATTAAACATACTGTATGAAGGTTGATGTACCAAACAAGGAGTTCCTAATGATTTTAGAATATCAAACGCTTTTTGAGACGCTTCAGGACCATAATTTGAAATACCTACGTACAGGGCTTTTCCAGATCTGACCAGTTGATCCAATGCCATCATGGTCTCTTCCAAGGGCGTATCTGGATCTGGTCTGTGACTATAAAAAATATCCACATAGTCGAGTCCCATTCTCTTAAGACTTTGATCACAGCTCGAAATGAGGTATTTTCTTGACCCCCATTCCCCATAAGGTCCGGGCCACATTCCATAACCCGCTTTGCTCGTAATGATCATTTGATCCCTATAGCCCGACAACTCCTCTTTTAATACCTTTCCAAAGGTCTCTTCAGCAGAACCAGGAGGTGGTCCATAATTGTTGGCCAGGTCAAAATGAGTAATTCCAAGATCGAAGGCTTTCAAAATCATTTTCTTCGAATTTTCATATATATCGACACCGGCAAAATTATGCCAGAGTCCAAGAGAAATTTTAGGCAGTAATAAGCCACTTTTTCCACAGCGGCTGTACTTCATATTTTCATACCTAAGCTGATCTTTTTCCATAAATAATACAATTAATTTCTTTCAGATTTCCAAGACATTTGAATCTACAATTCTTGAAAGGTAAAAATAACAATAAAAATGCTTTGTCAAGGCTAAAATCACATTCATAATAAAAAAAATCAGGGCTTCCACCCTGATTTTTCTAAAGTGTTTTATCCTTTGGATTTTTTACTGGGGTAAAGCTTTTATATGGGCATAGATCTTCACACCTTTTAACTCCATCTCCAGATCTTCTTTGACCATTTTTACCCCTTTGACTGCGTTTAAACCTCCTTCAGGAGAAATAGCTTGGACAGCTATCAAAGAACCATCTTTCTCAACAGCTTTAATATGAATAATATTGCCCGCTCTTTCACTGCCAATAACATCTAATAAGTCACCATTCTTCTTTAAGGCTTTAATGGCATATAATGATCCATCCTCGCCAATAGCCTTGACCCCGGACTTGGATTCATTCGTAAGAATAATTTTAACTGGTAACTGCAATGCGTCGCCTATAAATGCTTTGATATCTAGCACACTTCTTTGATTAGAATTTTGAATTGCTTTTACATCAAACACTTCGCCACTCTCAGTCAAGGCCTTCACATCCATGGTATAACCATCAGGGTGAATGGCTTTGATATGCCAAATAAAATTATCTGTAGAACCACCTGTTTGTGAAATTGCTTTGACATGGGCATGAATCAGCACTCCGTTAATACTCGTTTCAATTGGGTTTTTTGACATTTTCAGCCCTTTAACATCATTTAGTTCTCCTGCAGAAGAAATGGCCTTGATACCATAAAACTCTTTGTTTTTTGTAATCGCTTTGATATGAATGATATTTCCAGAATGACCAATACCTTTTACGTCCAATATCTCGTTGCTTGAACTAATGGCTTTGATATCAATTATTTCACCGTTTTTCATGATGCCTTTGACTGGCATAAACCGACCGTCACTTTGTAAAATTTTTACAGGAACTTTTTCCCCTTTCATCATGATTTTAATATCCATCAAAGTAGATTGATTGGCGTCTTGTATGGCTTTGATGTCATATCTGTTCCCATCGGCATCAATGGCCTTTACATCTAAGAAATAGCCTTCAGGATGAATAGCCTTTATATGCCATAATTTATCCCCTTCAACATTTAATTCATCAGTAGATTTTGCTGTTGGCGTCAACTCTATAAAACTAGAACTCAAAATGGGTAACATTCCCAGACAGAAAACTGCCAGTATTATCAGGGGTACTGGTCTTAATTTACTTAAATCAGACATGCTATAAGGTTTTAATGAAGAAAAATACAAGGTGTAACCTGGTGTTCATCAGGTCAATACCATCCATAAAGTTAGGAGGTATTTTTTCAGAAAGACATGACTTTTATCAGTAAATGAGCAATTAATACGTCGAATTTAAATTGGGACAACCACTAGCTCTGGGTTTTTGACAAAATACATTATAACCCAAGGTAAGCTGGTGGTTACCGCTATTTGCCAATACCACATCACCAATTTGACTTGAATAAGTATACGAGAACATAAACCTCTTGTGATTAATACCAATGATCGGTGTAATCATTTTAAAACTTTCAATATTCGAATCAAAATTTTGTCGATATGAGAGGGCCGCCCAAAGCTGGGTTTTTGTGCCAAAGTTTTTATACACCTTAAAGTTTAAATCAACAAAAGCTTCAGCTGTATACTCAATATATTGAAACATCACAGAAGGTTCATATTGTAAACCTTTACCCCTCCCTAAATAATAACCAAAGGTAAGCAGGTATCTTCTCAGATTATCAGATTCAAACCTATTGTTTACCAGATCTCTTGGTGTCATTAAAAGGTTTTTGACCGTGAAATAGGCAAAGGAATCCATATAGTGATAGCCCAAACCAAAATCAGCATTATAATAACCCGTTGATTCAACGCCTCCTGACACCACTGGATCGGGAAATATAAAATCATTTTGATTTACTGAATTCTGGCTATACATAAATGAAAGTCCAAAGGATAATTGATTCAAGGCATCTTCTCTTCCAAAATTCACATGATAGGCATAGGTTGCTAAAAATCCCTGTTGAGAATGATATCCGTTCTCATCGTTAAAGGCTATGGCACCAACCGCCATTTTCTCAGTTATTCTTGTATGAAAACTTAAGGTTTGTAGAGACGGAGCATCTTCAATACCCACCCATTGCTGTCGATACGTAAATCTTATTTTTCCACAGTTTCCAATACCGGCCGCGGCGGGATGCACCAGATAGACATTATCAGACAAATAATCGGAATAGATCGGAAAGGTCTCCTGAGCGGTCAGGCCATAACTGAACGTTCCAATAATTAATATGATCAAAAACTTTTTCATAGATATATGTTATCTTCTTATTAAACTAAAATGACCTGTATGAACCCTGCCATCTTCTAACTGCACTCTGTACCAGTAATCTGTTGAAGGTAAAGGATTTCCGTTGTATATTCCATGCCATCCTTCGTCATTTGCATCGAGTTGGGCCAGCAATTTACCGAATTTATTGTAGATGTAAATATCAGATTCAGGTTGAAAGCTAATTCCCTGAACTTGCCAGGTATCATTATAACCATCGCCATTTGGTGTGAAAAACTTAGGGTATCCTATTACAGAAACCTGAATATATGTTGTTCCGCAACCGTTTTTGTCGCGCACATATACCGTATGTATGCCAGGAAGTACATTGTCGAAATAAGGTTCATCCTGATAAGGACCAAATTCATTATCCAAGGCATATTCATAGTCTCCTTGACCTAAATTTTCAGGGTTAATGCGAATTGAATTTTCATCACCACCGTCAATCACCTCAATATCATCTTGCGTAATGGTGGCAATGGATGATTCAATGACGTTGATAACACGAAGACGTGATTCACATCCTTCTGCTGAAGTTGCTGATACAGAATATTGCCCTCCCTGATCAACCGTGATGGTTTCTCCACTGCCTATCTCAATTCCTGAACTATCCTTCCAAAGATAGGTGTATGCATCCTGGGCGTTAAAAACACTGAGTCTTGTTGAACCAAGATTGGTGCAGTATACTTCTTCTGGATTTACTTCAAATTCTGGTAAAACATACACATATAGTTCTAAAAACTCTCCAAGACTAATGCAATCTCCATTGTCTTCACTTTCAATTCTTACAAATATACTTTGATAAAATGCTACTTCATTTTTATACTCTTCCTGTGGTAATATTTCATTCTGCTCGAGGGTGGCATCATTCAGATTTCTATAGTATTGAACCCGTAAATTTTGAGGTGGTAATTGAGCCAGTATCTCATCTGAAGCTTTTGTCAGGTCAAACGTGTATCTGCCATCATTCGTATCATCGTAATCACAAGATTCAAGTAAAACAGTTGCTACAGGTTCAGTGGCTGATACTTCCAAAAAAACCGTGGCCAGTTCAAAGCATCCAACAGAATTCTCTGCTCTCGCATACACCATGGATGCCACTTTATTATTAAACGGAAAAGGATCTAAGACATTCTCAGCTAATATCGCGTCATTTTCAGTGAGGTAGTAAGTGAACATCAAGTCCTCATCGCCATTATTTAAAAATTCATTGGCTTCTTCCAAATTAAAATCTGTATATCCATCAGTTGGATCTTCATCCTGATCGCAATTTTTTAAGGTCGTTTCTTCATTAATATCAGGAACTGCTAATATGCTCGCAACAACTATTTTCCTTTCTCCTGTTAGACAATTATTCTGTGAGGCAAGCACAAAATAATCTTCTGAACTGGACAAATCAGGTTGGTAAATATCTCCCACATGTAAAGGTGTCTCACTTGTTTCAGACGCAAACCAAAGTATTTCTGTCTCTGTGGGTTGATCTTCAAATGAATTGGCAGTTGCCCTGAGTTCAACTAGACCAGGGCCACATCTGAATCCATTAAAAACACTGTCAATAGCATTGGTAAAGATTCTTGAATAGGCAGAAAAATCTGGAGCATCATCCGGACCACCATAGCCATATTCAACAATATAGCCCTTGGGCTGATAATCTCCTGACGTACTTCCAGTATTGCTCAAATCATTCCAGGAACCCAAAATACCTACTCCAGGAGCCGTAATATGTGCATAGTCTTCGTCTCCCAGGTTATTTGGCTCATTAGTATTCCAAAAAGCAAAGGCTCCATTGGGAGCAAAACCATTTTGAGCACCCAACCAAAAAACATCTCCTGCCTCAGGACCAGTAACCCATTCCCAGGTTCCTTCCAATGCAGCATCACTTCCTCCAATCCAGCCGGCACCATCAGCCTGTTCACCTGAAAGTTTGGCTTCTTCACTTGAGGTTATTGTCGCCAAATACCCTGGCAAACCATAATATTCAAGTTGTTCTGCCTCTACCCTGGCCTCCTGCCAGGTAATACCAATATCACTAATAAATTCGTAATAATGCCCGGTGGAAGGTAAAAAGTTAGCATCTCCAATGGTAAATGAAAAAAAACGTTCGCCATTAAAATCATCCTCACTATTGAAAAAAACCACATTTTTAACCGCAGCGATTATATCATCCAATTCAAGCGGGTCACTATTTTTACTGGTCAAACTTAATTTACCAGTGAGCGGATTCCAGGTATCTCTTACATTGTCCTGTTCAGTAGCAAGTTTTAAGACATCAGACCCTCTGACATATCCAGAAGAAATCTGAATATAAAAAGCATCAATTCGAACATCATCAGGATTTGTTAAATTAAAGTCAGTAACCACATTTATCTCGGATAACGGGCAATAATATTGATCTCCTTCTGCAGATATCTCAGGTGGATTTGACCCAGACTGTGCCACACCCATCAAAGAAAAATGGGCAACGAGTAGTATAAATGAGGTACGCAAGAGGGGTTGCATTTTCACAGCATTCAAAATAAGAGCCATTAAAAGTAGTGATTTGAATTAAATCTGCTATAATTTTAATCAACTATTTAAGGATGATGGCTTGGCACTAAACGAGTGAAGAATTTATTTTAGTTGAATCGAAGCAATTTGAAACTCAAAAGATTCATTTTTCTTGTTTCCAATTAAAAAAGCAATTTCAGACAGTGATTCACCTTCAAAATTTGGAAGGTTCACTTCCCTGCCTCTAAAACGAGCTTGAAGTTTGTCAAATGGTATGATTACTTCTTGCCATTGCCCCGTTGTTTTAAAAGAACAAACATAGGAATGTCGCTGACTTGCATTTGATTTAGTTCTAAACTGATACTCTTTTCCGTCTCCTTTGATATATAAAACAAAATGAGAATAGGAATCGACATCCATTTTGCTAAGAGCGCCTCTTACCATGGAAAAACCACCGTTATTTTCAGTAGAGACGGTTCCTTTAAAAACGGCTTTCTGATTG
>CAYQPI010000228.1:0-8795 GCA_964419405.1 uncultured Flavobacteriaceae bacterium | reverse complement strand
TTTTTTGTGAGAATTCCAACAAGATCTTCCATTTCAATAATAGGCAAACATCCAATACCATTCTCTATCATGATTTTATTAGCCTGTTCGATAGAAGTCTCTGAATCGACAGTGATTACCTCATTCACCATGATATCTTTTGCCACGATCACATTTGTATCTTGTCCCTTAATGGCCAAAATATTCTTTTTTGTAATGAGACCCGTCAGCTTATTATTGTCATCAACTACCGGAATATGATGAATATTTCTCCACTCCATGATTTTCGTTACCAGCTCCACAAGGTCATTTTCTTTTACAACAAAAACCTCAGTAGTCATAAATTTTTCAAGCTTGGTCACATTAATGTCAAGGTCTAAAATATGATTGTCTTTAGCAATAACCCAGTCATGTACCGGCTTCCCTGATTTTTGATTCCTATACAAATGTGCTGTCAAGGTCGCATTGGCGATATCCTTGGTCATTTTTTTACGTAAAACCCTGTTACTGTGCTTGAGCCATTGAGATCCTGTTTGTCTGGTCTCGGCTCTTTTTTCAATAATTGTCAAATACTTATTAATGTCATCTTCCTTTATTGAAGTCCTTCTAAGACCATCTCTGGCAATAGGAAGTAACTCTTCAAGTATCAACCTTCTTGCTGATACACCTCTTCCAAACCAGTTAAAATAGGTATTAATACCTGTTCTGGCGGCATTAACAAAATTTCCTTTCACTTCTTTAAACGGTGTTGACTGGCTCAAATTCCTATATTTATCGGGCATTCCCTGCATTACACCTACCCAAAACAAGGCATTTGCAACTTCATCCTGAATCGATGGACCGGCCGGAATATACCTGTTTTCAATCCGCATATGTGGCACGCCATTAGTTTGACCATAACACATTCTGTTCCATCTGTATATCGTACCGTTGTGAATTCCGATGGCTTCCAGTTTTGGTATCTTCCCCTTGTTTAACATGTCGATCGCATCTTCTTTTAATGCTGTAGTCAACAAAGGCGTGTATCTTACAATATCATCCTGATACAGTTCAATAATCGATTTTTCTATCCAGTTGCTTCCAAATGATACCCGTGGTTTTTGTTCACGTAAGAGGTATGATTTGTTTCTGAGGTCCACACTCTGTTGAAAAAGAGCGATTCGGGTTTCACTCCACAATTCCCGGCCCAGTAATAAGGGAGAGTTCGCTGCTATTGAGAGTACGGGTCCGGCAACGGCCTGTGCCCAATTGTACTTATCAACCATGTCATCAATAGGGATTTGTAAATGAACTTGAAAGCTTGTATTACATGCCTCAAACAAAATTGATTTGTGATTCAGAATGAGTTCATCTACTCCTTTTATTTTCAACATAAAATCATCGCCACGAATGTCTTTAAGAATTTTGTTTAGGACCTTATACCTTTGATAAGGTGTAATATTCTTAAACACCATATCTCTTTTACGCAAGGTTGGAAGAATTCCCGTTAAAATGATTTTTGTGTCGTCAATTTTATTGGCAACAGCATCTCCGTAGGAGATTAATTTATTTAACTCATGATCAAACTGCGAAAAGCAATCATCTTTCAACTCAAGAGGATCCAGATTAATCTCTAAGTTAAACAGCGCCAATTCAGTGGTAAAATGAGGATCCTTGATTTTATCCAATACGCTGATCGCATTACAAGACGGTCTAAAGTTTTTATCCACCAGACATAATTCCTGCTCTGCCCCTACTCTTTGTATGCCTTTCTCAAAAAGATCCCGATCAAGCATCATTTCAAGAGCCTTGACATCATTCAGTAAATGATACAAAAAATCTTTGCGTTCTCTTAAACTTTCAATTGCTTTAACTGCCTGTGAACCCATTCTCAGCCTATTTACCTAGTAAAAATATGGTAAATATGCTCAGGATTAAATGATTATTGTCATGTATGCGAAAGGCCGTGCTTAAGAAAAAAGAGGTTTATCCTGCATAAGTGCATTCACTTTCGAAGCCACTGCTGCCAATACAGCTTCATCTTCGAAGTTATTAATTACCTGGTCGATCAATTCAACAATAACCGGCATATCCTTTTCTAACAGACCTCTGGTGGTTACCGCGGCCGTTCCTACGCGAATTCCTGAAGTGACAAAAGGCGATTTATCATCAAATGGTACCATGTTCTTATTTACGGTGATATCAGCTTTTACCAAGGCATTTTCAGCTTCTTTCCCGGTGATGTTTTTATTCCTTAAATCGATCAGCATCATATGATTATCTGTACCCCCCGAAATGATATGATAGTCTTTGGCTACCAAAGCTGCCGCCATGGCTTCGGCATTTTTCTTTACCTGAATCTGGTATGCTAAGAAATCATCTTCCAAGGCTTCTCCAAAAGCAATTGCCTTGGCCGCTATAATATGTTCTAAGGGCCCACCCTGATTTCCTGGAAAAACCGCAGAATTAAGCAAAGTACTCATCATCTTAACCTTGCCTTTAGGTGTTTTTTCACCGAATGGATTTTCAAAATCCTTTCCTAACATTATCATCCCTCCTCTGGGTCCTCTCAAGGTTTTGTGGGTTGTCGTTGTCACAATATGACAATGAGGAAGTGGGTCATTTAAAATACCTTTGGCAATTAATCCTGCCGGATGTGATATGTCTGCAAGTAAAATTGCACGTACACTGTCAGCAATTTCTCGAAACCTTTTAAAATCAATATCTCTTGAATAAGCAGAAGCTCCAGCAATGATCAATTGTGGCTTTACTTCATTTGCTTTTTCCTGAATCTTATCATAATTTAATACACCTGTCTCCTTGTCAACACCGTAAAATGTTGGCTTGTATAATTTTCCAGAAAAATTCACCGGTGATCCATGGGTTAAGTGTCCTCCATGTGAGAGGTCAAAACCTAAAATGGTGTCTCCCGGCTTTAATACTGCATGATAAGCCGCCGTGTTTGCCTGTGAGCCTGAATGAGGTTGTACATTGACATATGCTGCGTTGAACAATGCCTTTGCTCTGTCAATCGCAATCTGCTCAATTTGATCTACTACTTCGCATCCTCCATAATACCTTTTCCCGGGATACCCTTCAGCATATTTATTGGTTAAGATGGAACCCGCAGCTTCCATTACTTGCTCACTTACATAGTTTTCTGAAGCAATTAATTCCAATCCGTTCGTTTGTCTTTCTCTTTCCTCAGAAATAAGGTCAAAAATGATTTGATCTCGGCTCATGAATACAGTTTTAAAAATTAAGTTAAAATTCGTCACAAAAGTAATAAATTCATCCTTCATATATAGAGAAACTTCTATATTTGAAACGAAATAATTGTATTCTTAAATTCTCGATAATTTTTTATTAAATTCTCAAAAATCATGAAGATAACTGCTAACAATCCAAATCGAAATTCATGGCTACCTGTTGAAGGAGATTCTGACTTTCCTATACAGAATATTCCCTTTGGTGTTTTTCTTACCAAAGAGGATGTGGTGACCATCGGAACAAGGATCGGCGACTACGCCATAGACCTCGCTGCTTTGCAACAATTAGGTTATTTCGAAGGGATTCCTCTTACCGATGATATTTTTATGCAAGATTCATTGAATGATTTTATTACGGATGGACAGACAACCTGGAGATTGGTAAGAAACAGGATTGCTGATATTTTTGACATCGAAAATAAAAAATTGCAAAAGAATGAGAAACATCGCGAAATCGCTATTTTCAAAATGGACGAAGTCGAAATGTTGCTGCCGGTAGAAATTGGTGATTATACAGATTTTTATTCGAGTAAAGATCATGCGACCAATGTGGGTACCATGTTTAGAGACCCTGACAATGCCTTGTTGCCTAATTGGTTGCATATTCCTGTAGGTTATCATGGCAGGGCATCTTCAATAGTTGTTTCAGGAACCAAAATTAGAAGGCCCCTAGGTCAAACGATGCCACAAGGCGCTTCTCAGCCAGTATTTGGCCCTTCAAAACTATTGGATTTTGAAGTTGAAATGGGCTTTATCACAGCCGACGCCAATAAACTGGGAAAACCAATTGATATCAAAGATGCGAAGAACCATATCTTTGGTATGGTACTATTGAACGATTGGAGTGCCAGAGATATTCAAAAATGGGAATATGTACCTCTGGGCCCATTTTTAGCCAAAAATTTTGCTTCCACCATTTCTCCATGGATCGTGACTCTTGATGCCCTTGAACCTTTTAAGACGGCCGGACCAGTTCAGGATCCTCAGCCCTTACCTTATTTAAATGAAGAAGGTGAGCAGAGTTATGATATTTTGATCGAAACTTCGATCAAACCTCGCAAGCAAAAAGAAACACTTGTTAGTACCACGAACTTTAAAAATTTGTATTGGAGCATTTCCCAGCAATTGGCACATCAAAGTGTAAATGGCTGCAATGTGCGATCTGGAGACCTATACGGTAGCGGCACTATTTCAGGAAAAGAAAAATCAAGTTATGGTTCAATGTTAGAATTAACATGGAAAGGAACTGAACCCTTAACAATGTCAGACGGTACCGAAAGAAAGTTTATTCAGGATGGTGACACTGTGATCATGAGGGCACACTGCCAAAATGAACACCTTAGAATTGGGTTCGGAGAATGTGTTGGCAGAATCAAAAAAGCCCGAAAAACAGAAGCTGAATAAGCATTTAATCCAGGTTGGGCACAATGTCAAGTAAGGCATAATGCGAATCGTGGGCAATCACATTTTCATTTTTGATGACTATTAATTGCGGTGATTCATGACGAATCTGTAGTTGCTCTGCCAGCCAGTTCGACAAATCGCGATGCGCCTGAATATGAACCATAAAAAAATGATCCTGTCGTTGAGAAATCTGTTTTTCAAATCGGTTCAAAACAACTGAGCTAATACCACATCTGCTGCTGTGCTTAAAAATAAACACAGGTCCTTGCTTTGACCTCTTCATTATCTCCTGCCATTGATCTACATGATCAAATGCTACCTTTACTGATTTTTTACGGTCCTTACTTCCCTTTTCTGACTTAAAGAATTCAAACATAGTTTAAGCTTTTTTACGTAATTCAATGAGAGTTATTTCCGGCCAAATTCCGACCCTTCCTGGGAAACCCAAAAATCCAAAACCTCTGTTCACATAGAGCAGCTGTTTTTTTCTTTCATAAAGACCGGCCCATTGTGGATAAATATATTTAATGGGACTCCATTTAAATCCAGGAATTTCAACTCCAAATTGCATACCATGAGTATGTCCTGATAAGGTGAGGTCAAAATGCGTCGGATGATCTATTACCTTTTTATTCCAATGCGTTGGATCATGGCTCATCAAGATTTTAAATTTTTCTGATGCATTGGTCGAAAGGGCCTTGTCTAAATTACCCCGTTGAGGAAATGGAGGATTTCCCCAGTTTTCAACGCCATAAATTCCAATAGAGTCTCCTCCTTTTGTAATCACAGAACTTTCATTATTCAGCAAGGTAAAATTCATCTCTTTCTGATAATCATAGAGCAGTTCCATGTTTTCTTGTTTTGCCGCCTCTGAATCCCACTTTTTATAGTCTCCATAATCATGATTTCCCAAAACAGAATATACACCATGTGCTGCTTCTAACTTTTTGAAATCCTGAATAAATGGTAGCACCTCCCTAGAATCATTATTGACCAGATCACCTGTGAATAAGATAACATCCGCCTCTTGTTGATTAATGATATCAATCCCGTCTTTGATAGCCTGAGGGTCATCAAAACTTCCTGAATGAATGTCAGATACCTGAACGATCTTAAACCCTTCAAAAGCTTCTGGTAAATTATCAAAACGTAGGGTGAGACGGTTTAATTTAAAATTATACTTTCCTTTCGTAATGCCATACAACATCGATGCGAAAGGAATGCCAGCAACCACCAAACCAGTTGTTCTGATAAAACCCCTTCTCCCCGGTCTGTTTAACCTTTCCTTACTGGGTAGCAGCATTTTTTTTATCCCCAAAAAAACGAGGGTAAAAAACCGGATAAAATCTTCAAATAAGAAAAAAACAGTGAGTAATAGTTTAAAGGCCAGAAAGGAAAAGAAATACCCAATGAATAAATTTGGAACCAGTGAAACGTTCAAGGGTTTTGAATTAAAATAAAAGTACAAATAATACAAGCCGATATACGATAAAACCACCGAAATAACATAGGAGGCATTTAGTAAAGATCTGTACCTACTTTTTTGAATTCCTTTTCGCAAGGCAACATAGACATAGAGGTCCAAACTTGCCAGCAGCATGATCGTCCAAATCAGATTAATTGAAATATTTCTTGTCGACATTTATACTTTCCTTCGCTTCTTCTCTATTTTGATAAGGTCGAGTTCTCTGTTGGTTTGCCCGGCTACTGATGTATTCTCTTCAGCCCTTCTAATCAAATAAGGCATCACATCCTTCACAGGACCGAATGGCAGGTATTTGGCAACATTGAATCCCTGATCTGCCAAATTATATGATATGTGATCGCTCATCCCATATAATTGTCCAAACCATAATCTGCTATCTTTTCGGTCATATGACGAATTATCAATAAGATCCATCAACATATAGGAACTTTCCTCATTATGTGTCCCACAAAAAATGGCCATATCCTCCAGGTGTGCAAACATATAATTCAACACGGCGTTAAAATTATTATCTGTGTCAGTTTTGGTGGCACAAATCGGGTCTGCATAATTCTTACGTTCAGCTCTCTCCCTTTCCTTTTCCATATAGGCACCACGCACCAATTTCATCCCTATTTTAAACCCTTTTTCTTTGGCACGAGCATGCAAACCCCTCAAATAATCAAGTCGATCATGTCTGTATAATTGCAAGGTGCTAAAAATAATAACCTTCTCTTTATTGTACTTCTCCATTAAAGATTCCATCAAATCATCAGCTGCATCCTGCATCCAGCTTTCTTCTGCATCAACTAACAGGCACTCCCCTTTTTCATAACAAGCCTTTGATACCTGTTCAAATCGATCAACAACCCGGGCCCATTCTTTTTCTTCTTCCTCAGTTAAGTCTGCCTTTTCACTCTTCTTTTTATAGAGATCAAACCTTCCAAAACCACTTGGCTTAAAAACCGAAAACGGCATGGCTTCTTTTTCTTTCGAGAAATTGATCAAAGAGAGGGTCTTTTCCAAAACAGCATCAAACTGTTGTTCTTCTTCCTTACCTTCTACCGAATAATCCAAAACAGAATGCACTTTTTTTCCATACATCTTTTCAATAATAGGCATACAATCATTTTCGTTTACGCCACCACAAAAATGATCGAATACCGTCGACCTGATCAAACCTTCAACCGGAAGGGATGATTTTAATGCAAACTTAGTAACCGCTGTTCCAATTTTTACTAATGGTTCGCTCTTAATTAATTTGAACAAAAAATAGGCTCTTTCTAATTCTGAATCAGATTTTAAACTAAAAGCCACTTCCGTATTATTAAAAAGTTTCTTCATGCTAATTTGTTTTTTGCAAAGATACCTAGAGTCATTTATTTTTTTCAATAATTTGACCGTTATTTGCATGATAAAATTCATTTTAATGAAGTCAATCCTGTCTACGAATTATTATGTTCATTTTGAACAAAGTGCTTACGATCAATTGAGTCAATATCTTAAGGATAATTTTCATTCGAAAATCTTCCTGCTCGTAGATACAAACACAAACAAACACTGTCTGCCATTGTTTTTAAACAAGGCAAATCTTACTGGAAAAGTAGCCCTTATCAAAGTAGCAGCGGGCGAGGAACACAAAAACATTGATACCTGCAGCATGCTGTGGAATGAATTATCAGATCTGGGTGCCGATCGAAAATCACTGATCATTAACTTGGGCGGAGGAGTTATCACCGATATGGGTGGCTTTGTGGCTTCTACTTTTAAAAGAGGTATCAAATTCATCAATATTCCCACTACGTTGTTGAGCATGGTCGACGCCTCTGTAGGTGGTAAAACCGGTGTGGATCTTGGCGTGTTAAAAAATCAAATAGGCCTTTTCTCCAATCCTGAAATGGTGCTTATTGATATGGATTTTCTGGCAACCGTATCAGAAAGAGAAATGCGATCTGGCCTGGCCGAGATCATCAAATACGGGTTTACTTTTGATAAAGAATTATGGAAGATCATCAAAGTATTTCAAGGCTTGGAAATGGATGTCATCAAAAAGCTTGTGCATCGTTCAGTCGAGATAAAAAATGACGTGGTTTTACAAGATTTGTTAGAGAACAGCTTGAGAAAATCCTTGAATTTTGGCCATACAATGGGCCATGCTATTGAATCTTATTTTTTGGAATCCAGCGATAAAAAAAGTTTGACCCATGGCGAAGCCATTGCTGTTGGAATGGTGATCGAATTATACTATTCATCGGTAAAATTTGACTTCCCGATGGAACTCACCGCTGAACTCAAATTATTTGTCAATCGTTTTTATGGGAAAGTCAATATCGAGACAACAGATATGGATGCCATCATTGATTTAATGAAATACGACAAAAAGAACGTGAGTGGAAAGGTTAATTTTGTATTGCTGGATGCTCTCGAACATTGCCAGTTGGACGTGCAATTGACTGGGGAGATGATAAAAGAAGGCCTAGATTTCTATATGAAAAATGACTCCTTTTAATAGCCATTTTTAATCACCCTTTCGTACATCTTCACATACTTTGGTAAAATTGTTTCAATGGAAAATTGCTGGGCACTTTCAAATGCTTGATTCTTAAATTGGTCAAGTCGATCATCATCGGTCAATAAATAAAGAGCATTTTTAGCCATATCGTCTACATCACCTACCTCGCTTAAGAATCCGGTTACAC
>CAYQPI010000227.1:0-10749 GCA_964419405.1 uncultured Flavobacteriaceae bacterium | reverse complement strand
CTTCCGACACAATTAAAGCAGGTAATATTTCAGAGATATCAGGATTGGAATATTATGCAAAGTAAATAGTATGTAAGCTATCATGCAGATAAGGATATTGTAAAATATTTTGAGATAACCCTTGAAAACGGAGATGAGCAGAAAAGAATTAAGATTAAAGGAGTATAGTATTAATATGAGTAAGAACTATAAAGAAAAACCTGATGAGAACAATAAAGAAAGAAGAAATCATAAGAATTAGGTGGACGGATGTCAAAAATCATGCATTCAGATCAAGAATAATTAGTAATTAGATTAGTAAGTGATCCTTTTTTAGGGTAACTGGCCTCGATGAAAGTCGAGGTTTTTTAGTTTCGTCTAGGTTTTTAGTCAGCTGTTTGCCTTAAACATGAACAAAATACTTTTGTTTAACAATTTTAACAAAATATTAAACAAAAAGCTTGGATATAACCCTAAAGTCCTGTTATCTTTGATGTATAATTAAAATATATATCCCATGAAAACGAATAAAAACTTTTTAAAAATAACTCTAGGAGTTTTTTTAATGACAACAGTAATTGCATTTGCCAACAACAATGATCCAATTAAAAAGAACAAAAAAAATGCTTCAGCTGAAGTAGCAATTGTGGAAAGTCCACTTGAATTGAACAAAGAATATGTGACAGCGGTTCATGAAAAATCATCTCAAAAAGAAGCAGAATTTCTATCGGGAATTATCTCTGAATGGGACGTAAGAACATCACCAAAGTTTGATGCCAGAAGAGGAGAGTTTACAACAGTATTTCAATCTAATAAAGGTATGGCTGAAGTAACTTATGACAATGAAGGCCGCGTCATTACTGTAGAGAAGAGGTTAAAGAATGTAGAGCTGCCAAATCAAATTTCTCAGATTATGGCCAAGAGATATGAAGATTGGGTAATTGTTCAAAACGATTATAAAGTGTCATACGAACTTGGATCTGACGTTCAAAAAACTTATGTGCTTACCATTCAGCACGGAGAGGAAAAGAAAAGAATTCGAGTTAAAGGTTAATCTAAATTAAAATGACTATCAACGTTTTTTAAAACTCTCAATATTTATTTTGAGAGTTTTTTTTTGCCTGGACATGCTCTTTTTTAAGTTTAATTCACCCGCTAAAATATTGTTCACGTATTTTAACAAAAGTTTAAACAAAAATTCGATGCATTTGACTCATCTCTTCGTAATTTTGAAGAAACATTAAAACATACCCCCATGAAAACAAAAAAAGTAATTATCAGTTTAACCTTGGCAATGATATTGATGATAGCACCATTTATTTTTGCAGGTAACAATGACCCAATCAAAAACAATAAGAAGGAAAATCAAATTGAATTGAAATCAGATGATACACCTACCATAGTTGGGGTGGCTGCATCTAATGAGAATTTTACAACCTTGGTTGCAGCTGTGAAAGCAGCAGATCTGGTTGAAACATTAAATTCTGAAGGGCCATTCACAGTGTTTGCCCCAACAAATGATGCATTTGCCAAACTCCCAGAAGGTGCTGTTGAATCTTTATTGAAAACGGAGAATAAAGGAACCTTAAGTGCAGTACTGACCTATCATGTAGTGGCCGGTAAATTTATGGCGGCCGACGTATTGAAGGCTATTGATGATAATAATGGAAAATTTGAAATAACAACGGTGAATGGAGAAAAGTTGGTGGCCCATCTAATGGATGGAAAAGTGATGCTTAATGACACTAAAGGAAATTCATCAACCATCATTTTGACAGATGTGGGAGCTAGCAACGGGGTGATTCATGCAATCGATCAGGTTGTTATGCCCTAAACAGTTCAATACTGCTTATGACAAATCTTTAAAACAAAGAAAAAGAAGAAGTGCAAACGAAAATTTTTTGAATTAATTTAATCGTTAAAAGGCCTTGGGTAACCAAGGCTTTTTGCTTGGGACTAAACCAGAATACTTAAAGAGTTGTTTCTAAATTTTTTCTCCTCTCGAACTTCGTTGCCTTGGCTTTTTCCACTCGGTTCTCAATGACATTGAGAAATTTCTTTACCATTGATTGGGTAGTAATGTGTTTGCGCATCATAATTGTATCAGATTTCTAGGGGTACAGTTTTTAATTGGTATAAAAATAAAACAAGAATCTGAAGAAAAATTAAAGATATGAAGGCTTTGTAAAGATTAACATTTATTCAGAAATGAAGTTTTGTTTTATTGTCTAAAGATTAATAATTCCTGTTAAATTCTACTCTGGTAGGTGTATAAATCATGATACCTGCCTTTTTTATCCAATAGCGCCTGATGCTTTCCGCTCTCTATAATTTGCCCTTCCTCGATGACCAGAATTTTATCGGCCTGTTGAATCGTACTTAATCGATGTGCAATTACAAAAGTTGTTCTGTCATTCATGAGCGTCTGCAAACTTTTCTGAATAAATGTTTCACTTTCAGTATCGAGATTTGAAGTAGCTTCATCCAAAATAATCACTTTGGGATTTGCCAACAAAGCTCTTGCGATTGATATTCTTTGCCGTTGTCCTCCTGATAGTTTCACACCTCTTTCTCCTATTACAGTTTCCAGCCCTTCGTCAAACCTGTCGGTAAACTCATTGACATAAGCTCCGTTTACTGCTTCTAAAAGCTCTTCCTCAGTGGCATCAGGCCGCGGAAACATAATGTTCTCCCTAATCGTTCCTTCATAGAGAAAGTCATCTTGTAAAACGACTCCTAGATGAGACCGAAAACTACTTAGGTTTACATCGGCTAGATTTATGCCATCCAATGAAACCACACCTTTGTCAGGATTTAAAAAAGTGGCGGCCAATCCGGCAATGGTAGATTTTCCTGAACCGGAGGAGCCCACCAAAGCAGTGACGCTTCCGGCGGGAGCCTGAAAAGAAATATCGTGTAGAACTTCTTTTCCTTTATCATAACTGAATGATACCTTGTCAAAGATAATATCTCCTCTAACCTTTTCTATTTTTATGGTTCTCAGATTTGGGTCATCTTCTTCATCCATATTCATTAATTCTTGTGTTCTGTCTAAACCTGCCATGGCTTCGGTTAATTGACTACCAATATTGCTCATTTGCACGATGGGAGCAATCATAAATCCTAGGAATAAAGTGAATGATACAAACTCACCATAAGTCATGTCTCCTTTCATAATAAAGTAGCCTCCAATTCCCATGATTCCCGCTGAAGCCAAGCCAAGAAGAAGCGCTGAGGCACTGGTCATCATGGCTGTTGCAGTGAGGCTTTTCTTCACATTTAAAAACAATCGTTCCACCCCATCTTCAAAGGTTCTTAATTCTTGTTTTTCTGCATTGAATCCCTTGATGACACGGATACCATTCAAGGTTTCTGTCAATCTTCCTGTGACCTCTGCGTTGATTTTTCCTCTTGCTCTGAAAATGGGTCTGATATAGCCGAAAGCCTTTAAGGCTATAAAGGCAAAAATCGCCACCGGTAGGAGAACAAAAAGAGTCATGGTCGCATTGATCTTAAGCAAGATGATCAAAGAGATCACCGAGGTCAAAGAACCTCCTATGAGTTGGACCAAACCTGTACCAACAAGGTTTCTAACCCCTTCAACATCAGTCATCACTCTCGAGACCAGGGCCCCTGACTTGTTGTTGTCAAAAAATCGGATAGGGAGGGTTAAAATCTTTTTTTGAACCTTGGCTCGTAATAAAGAAATTAGATGTTGGGCTTCAACAGAAAGCAATCTTGTCAGAGAAAAAGAGCTCAAGGCCTGAATTATAATCGATATAACGACCACCACCAAGAGCAGTTTTAAAGCTGACATATCTTGAGAAGGAATAATTTCATCAATTAGGTTTTTAGTGGCATAGGGAAGTACCAGTCCCGCTAAACTTTTAAGAATGATCAGTACAAGACCGATGAACACAATTTTTTTTCGTGGCCATATAAATTCTTTAAAGGCCCAGGCGAAGGAAACGTTTTTTTTACTCATAGTTTAGTGAACTGTCTAATATCAAGCCAAATTGATGTTAAGTGACAAGAAGTCAGTTTAGTGCTATTTTGATCTATGCAAATACAATTAAAACTCATTATTTACGTTTAATAGGGTAGAATAAAACCAAAATATTGCTATGAAATCACAAGTTTTAAAAATCAAAGCCTTCGCTTTAGTCCTGATTTTAGGTCTTTCATTAAGTGCATTTGGCTTAATGGAGTCAGAAAAAAGAACCTTTTTAGAAACCCATAAAGGAAGCATATGGAAATATGGCGAACCTGAAGATGGATTAACCATCTATGCTCAGATCAATAAGTCAGAGTCAGATCCTTTTAAACTTTGGGTGTACAACGTCATTGACGATTGCTATATGTATGAAAAAATGTCTGAAGCCGGAACGGCAGAGGTACTGGAGAATACAAAGAATCGAGTTCGGGTAAAAATTGAAGAGAATGCAGATGAACACGGAATATTCACCATGACCATTAATGGGAATTCTATGAATGTGACCTTAGATTCTTATGAAGAAGGTAAACTTGTGAAAGAAGAAAAGTTTGTGCTAAACAGATCTAATGACAATGTAGAACAGCTTGTCGTTTGCCGAAACTAGATGTAGAAAATCCAATGAATACTATTAAAAAGAACCGAGAGGTTCTTTTTTTTTTGTTTTATATTTTAGAGTCAGTTTATGAAAAGGAATATACGAGACAATAGAGCTGCACAACAATTTTTTCAGGGTTTTTTCGTTATAAGGAGTCAAAAATAAATCAAATATAAAATCATGAGATCCTACTTAACTAAATTTAAAATTGTTGCCTTAATCGCTTTTTTTTCCTTTTCATTTATATCATGTAGTGATGATGGTGATGATGACGAGAAGTCATTTTTAGAAACACATGGCGGAACGGTGTGGCAGTTAGGTGAGCCAGAAGACGTGTTAAATGTTTATGCTCAAATAAATAGTACCATTTCAAACCCTTTTGAGATCTGGGTAAATAATGCGCTGCTCGAATGCTATATATACGAGAGTATTACAGATGAAGGTTCGCCGGAGGTTATAGAAAATAGAGAGAATAAGGTTCAAATTAGAATTGGAGGAAATGGTGGAGATTATGGAGACTTGACCTTAACGGTTGCCGGTGACGTGTTGCGAGTTGAACTTGATTCGTATGAAGATGGAGAATTAGTTGAAAGCGATAGTTTTGTTCTTGAAAGAAGTGACGAGAATACGGATGACTTAGAAGTTTGTGCTTCGTAAAAAGTATTTTTTATCGAATAAAAAGAGCCATATGGCTCTTTTTTTTGCTTTTATTCTCTTAGTGGAAAAGGTTTTTGTTCAAAACCTTAACAAAAATTAAAGAAAAATCTAAAAATTTCTTATTAATTTCATGAGTTGATATCAAGTTAGCCATCTTATGAACAGTCAAGGATGATCAATTTAATTCAATGGTTGATAAAAATTATCCTTGTATTTTGATTGGCCAAGACAATATTTGTAATTTTGCATCTGACTTAAGAAACGATTGATTTATGATGAAAAAATACATTTTCCTTTTATTTTTTCTATTTATTACAGGATGGGGCTCAATGGTAGCTCAAGAGGCTCCTGCGATAGGTGCTGAAAGCGAAACGGCGATCATAGACAATTTTGTGCTTAATGATGCTGTGAAAATGTATCCCAATCCGGTACGTAACTTTCTGACCATTCACTCCGAATTTCCCGTTACCAGAGTACAAATCTACAGTTTGGTTGGTGACCTGGTTAAAGATGAGCGAGGAAATGTTGATCGAATCAATATGAGTTCTCTTAATTCTGGGATTTACATGATTAAAATTTTTTCGAACCGTCATTTTGTGACAAAAAAACTGATCAAAAAATAGCACAGTTTCAATCGTAGTTTCGTTTCCCTTATTTCCATCATATTTCTAAATTCAAGTGTTCAATTAATCATTTATACTTATTTTTATACTTAGAGATCAATTGTAATTACCCCTATGTTATGCTGAGAAACAGGTATTCATATCGTAATCATAGCAATATCAACTTATGAAAAATAGTCAAAAGAAGGGGTTTTTACTGCCTCCCGCTGTCGGATATTCATTTGGGGTCGTGGGTTTTTTATTTACAACTAATCTGGCTTCATTAAAGTTTCTGTTTAGAACCATCATAACCCTGGTAATTAATTTGGTTAATTGGCCATTTCGGGTGTATGAAAAGACTTTTATTAACAAAAACTATAAGAACAAGGATTTAGATAAGGCCCCGATCTTCATAATTGGACATTGGCGCAGTGGAACAACTCATTTGCATAATATTCTATGCCAGGATGAACAGATGGGCTATGTTTCAACCTTTCAGAGTGTTTTTCCTGACACTTTATTCAATACCCTGGGCAGGTTTATTTTTGAAAGTTTTGCCAAAATTCTGATTCCGGGAACGAGAAAGGGTGATAACGTGCAGCTTGGTATGAGCCTTCCACAGGAAGAGGAATTTGCTTTAGGTGATAAAACACCCATTAGTTTTTATTATTTCTGGATGTTTCCCAGATCCATTAAGAAATTTTACGATCAATGTGTTCGCTTTATTGATGTAAGTGAAAATAGGAAGGAAGCTTGGAAGGGTGATTATAGATTGCTGATAAATAAGGCCTTAAAGGATACTGAAGGGAAACGTTTTTTGTCGAAAAACCCACCAAATACAGGGCGTATAGATACCTTGCTAGAGATTTTTCCGAATGCCAAATTTATACATATTCACAGAAACCCGGTTGAGGTGTTTTTGTCAACGCATAATTTTTTTAATAAGATGTTGCCGCATTTGCAGTTACAGACTATTGATTCAGAAGCTTTGGATGAATCTATTTTTGATCTCTACAAAAATATTATGCATGATTATTTAGAACAATGTGCAAAGGTTCCTAAAGATCAGCTCGTTGAGATTTCTTTTGAATCCCTTGAAACCAGCCCTCTACAATGCATAAAGGGGATTTACGATCAGCTGCATTTGTCGGGTTATGAAAAAAGCAAACCCCGAATAGAAGCCTATCTTGACAGTAAAAAAAGTTATCAAAAAAATGTGCATCATATGACCTCCAGGCTGTTAGAGAAAATTCAATTAGAATGGGGTTTTGCTATGAAGCATTGGTCTTATGATATTCCAAAAAACATACAGGTGGTAGATGAGGTTGAGGCATAAACATATCTTTTGGTTTTTCTTGTTCTTAGTGGCCCAGGTTCACGGACAGGAGGAATGGGATCTTGTAAAAGATGAGCAAAACATCAAAGTGTATACCAGATTAAATGAGCTGATGTCCTTTAAAGAATTTAAAGCATCTATGGTTGTTAAAGCGGATGTGAATGATTTTGCATCCGTTTTATTTGATGTCGAAGGGCTGGTTATCTGGGGACATAATATTGAGGAAGTAAAGTTGTTGGAAAGACCTGTTGATTCGGTTCAAATATACTATGCCGTTGCGAAAGCCCCTTGGCCATATAAGAATCGTGACGGAATTTATAAGAATGTGTTTAGCTGGAATCCATTGGATCAAACCTTAACAGTTGATATCACTATGCTGGATAAAGAAACGGGATTAGATAAAAAATTTGTTCGAATGGCTGGATATGGCAAATGGACAGCCCAACAAATCTCAGCATCAGAACTGCAAATTGAGTTTCAAATGCAGGTCGATCCGGGAGGTTCTATCAAAGCCTGGATGGCAAATATGTTTGTTACGGATTCTCCGTTTTATACAATGAACGGAATGAGAAAGGTTATTTCCCAGGAAAAATATCAGGGAAAATCCTTTGAATTTATAGCCAATTGATTTTATTCTATAGGTTTTAGGTTTTCAACAGTAAAAATCTGGTCATCAAGGCCCTGGTCAAATTTGATCTCTGTAAGAATTATTCCTGTAGCATGTTCCTTTTTAATATTTGTCATACGCACTTCCTCAGCGTACCAGTAAGAACCTTGTTTTTTATATGTATAGGTCGCATTCTTAAAATACACTTTGTTTTTGTCAAAATATTCCATTTTTACAGGGTAGAGGTGTGCCTTGTCGAGGTACACAATTATTTTAGAATACCTTGACTTTGTAGATTTTGGCATCAATTCCAATTGATAATGTTCGTCATCAGGAGAAGATACTATTCTGGGCGTATATCGCTCACTATACGAACTTCCACTCATATCTTCATAAGAGAAATCTGTGCCTGTGAAAGCCTGACTTTTGCTAAGCAAGGTTACCTTAACTGCTTTCTTGAATGCTGGCATATAAAGCCAGATGATGTCATCGGGCAATGACAGTGTAGCAATGCCTATTTGTTTTTCAGGAGCAGTATATCGGTATAATTTATGATACTGTCCTTTTTGCATCATCACAGCCTCTCGGATTTTTTCCTTGCCAGACTTATCTGTTAAAATCATTTTCACTTTGGCTTCTTTGTCTTTTGGAGCAGACATAAGCTGGTCCATTTGTTCTAAAAGGGAGGCAGCGCTCTGAGCTTGTATGCATCTTGTACCACAAAGTGAAAGAGTGAAAACGAAAACGATAAAAAGCCTATTTATTCGATTCATGTGCTGAATGTTTTTTATTAAGAACGATAATGATTGCCGGCAATAAGGTCATGGCACCTAAACTAGAGCTGAACATACTGATTGCAATTAGTATACCAAAATATTGTAGGGGGACCATGTCTGAAAAAATTAAAACAAGAAATCCGGCAGAAACGGAAATTACATTTATGATTATGGCATTACCACTGATCAGCAGGGTCTTTTTAATTGACTCATAGAGGTCGCCACTTTTCTCAAATATTTTATTGAAATGCGATATGATATGAATTGAATAATCAATTCCTATACCAAGGGCGACACTTGCAACAAGCACGGTAGCAATATTCAAGGATATGCCCGTAATTCCCATAAGTCCAAACAAGATGATGATCGCTGCTATGATGGGAAGTGACGCCAACAAGCCATTTTTCAAGGACCGTAGCATGAGACCTACGATGATGATCACAAAAACGATCGCAATTGAGATACTTCCTAACTGACTATTGATCAAACTGCGATCCATGGTTATATCTACAAAAGGCATTCCGGTAATTTGAATTTCACAATCCTCTCTCGAATGTTCTTTGATAAACTCGTCCATATACTTGGAGAATACAATTTTAGAATCGTTATCAGGAGATTTGAATTTGGAAATGATAATTCCTTCCTGCAGATCTTCACTTACAAAACGTTGCATGACTTCGTTTCCATCCAATAAAAACCACATTTGCTCAACCATGGCCAGATCTTCCGGAACACTTCTTTCTCCCATGATGGCGAGGTTGATTTCGGCAATCAGCTTGGCAACAGACATGGAAGTGTATATGTCTGGGCTCTCCTCCATATATTCACTTGTTTCCATCATGGTTCTTAAAACCTCAGGATCCTGCATATTTCCTTTAAAATGTACAAATACCGGTTTGGTTCCTCCGAATTTTTCAACCATGATCCGCTCAGCCTCTCGTGTAGGATTTCCTTTCTTAAAATATTCTTGAATATCAACACTGCGCTCAATAGATAAAATACCTGTCAAACTAATAAGAATGGCTATAAGCCACAGACTTAAAATCAACTTTGTTTTGGAAAACAGTATACGAGTCAATGGTAGGATTAAGCTTTTTTCAATGATAGACTCCTTGATTTTAATAACTGATTTTTTCGCTTTAGGATCAGGCAGAACGGCGAGTAAGGCAGGGACAAAAAGGATGGCCATCAAACAGGCAGCAAATGTCCCTAGTGCTGTAAATAAGCCAAAATCAACGATCATGTCTAAATAGGCCCCAAATACAAATGAAACAAAGCCGATCATTGTGGTCACAGCTGCCAAAACCACAGGAACCATGATATAGGCCAAAGCCAGAGAGATGCTGTTATGGATGTCAATTTTTCTTTGTTGATTTACCCTGTTGACCACATGTATGGTATAGGCACTTCCTATGGCAAGCAGGATTATCGGGATATTATTCGAAATCATAGACATGGAGTAGCCAAGTAAAGACATAGAACCCAAAGACCAAACGATAGCGATAACTGCCGACAAGAGCGGCAAAATTACACCCTTAAGAGACCTGAAGCTAATAAAAAGAATGATGGCAATTAACAGAAAAGCGATGGGCAACAAACGGGTTAAATCACTTCGCATGAGTTCCGCGATATAGGTGATTAACATGGGTGACCCTATATAATAGAGTTTTTCGGGTAGCTGTAATGCCTTTGTTTTATCAATAACGCTGCTAGCTACTGCATTGACATTGGCATCATCTTCAAGTGTAAATACAACCAGGCAAGATGTCTCATCTTCAGAAACTATAGACCCCTTATACATGGCATTATTTGCAATGTTCTGTTTCAATTTATCGAAAGCTTCTTTTGAATTGGGTATTTCGTATTCATCAACCAAACGGCCTATTTCAATGCCTCCATCTCCTCCTTTGATATTAATAATATTGCTCAGGCTCGATACAGAAGAAATACCGTCAATTTTTGCAATGGTATCGGTAAGTGCCCTGATATGTTCTATGACATTTGACTGATAGACATTATCAGTTTCCAAAATGACAATACCCATCCTGTTGCCACCAAAATTTTGACCAATCTTTTTTAACAATAAGGCGTGTTTGTCATCATCGGGGAGGGAACTTAGTACGTCAGCATCAATAGTGAGTTTGCTTAGCTGAACCCCAAAAAAAGCAGTGAGTAGTATAACGGTCAAAATGATGAGCCATCT
>CAYQPI010000226.1:0-6002 GCA_964419405.1 uncultured Flavobacteriaceae bacterium | reverse complement strand
ATGGCACCTACAGAAAGTATGGCCGAATTAGGCTGGTTGATGATACTTGTAAAGTCAGTAATTCCAAACATACCTAAATTAGAAATGGTAAAAGTACTGCCTTCCATTTCATCAGGAGTAAGTTTTTTATTTCTTGCCCTTCCTGCAAAATCCTTGACCTGAGAACCGATCTGTGTTAGACTTTGTTCATCAGCAAACTTTAAAACCGGAACCAGTAATCCATCTTCAACGGCAACAGCGACTCCTATATGTACATGATGATTCTTTTTTATTTTGTCATCGAACCATTGAGAATTTACCTGAGGATGTTGTTTTAATGCTAAGGACGTTGCTTTAACAACCATATCATTAAAAGATATTTTTGTGTCAGGAATTGAATTGTACTGCGTTCTGAAAGCAATGGCATTGTCCATGTCAAATTCAACATTCAAATAGTAATGTGGAGCAGTAAATTTTGACTCTCCTAACCTTCTGGCAATGACTTTTCTCATTTGGGAATTCGGAACTTCTTCAAAACTTTCCTGACCAGCTGGCACAAAAGGCGCAGAACTTGCTGCACCGGCACCCGGTGTATAATTTTCAATGTCTCTCTTGATGATACGGCCACCTTCACCAGAACCATTTATATGAGCTAAATTGATGTTGCGTTCAGTTGCTAATTTTTTGGCTAATGGGGAGGCTACTATCCTGCCATTAGCACTTGTTGTTGTTTGAACAACAGGCGCTGCCTGGCTTACCACTGCAGTAGGAGCAGGGGAGGCTGCAGGAGCAACTTCTTTTTTAGCTTCAGTTTTAGCCTCAGTTTGCGGAGCCGCTGGGGCTTGATTCTTTAAGCTCTCTGCATATGCAGTAACATCAGTACCTTTTTCACCGATAATGGCCAATACAGCATCCACGCTGGCAGAACTTCCTTCAGAAACACCAATATATAATAAGGTGCCCTGATGGAAAGATTCAAATTCCATGGTGGCTTTATCAGTTTCTATTTCAGCAAGTATATCCCCTTCATCAACAGCATCACCAACATTTTTCAACCATTTGGCAACCGTACCTTCAGTCATGGTATCACTTAATCGAGGCATGGTAACTACTTCTACTCCAGCAGGTGCGGCAACTTGCTCAGCAGAAGTTTCTTCAGCCTCAGCAACAGGTGCAGCAGCAGGTGCTTCAACTTCTTCTGTACCGTTCGATTGGTTTAAAAGACTGTCGTAACTCTCGCCTTCATCACCGATGATGGCCAACAAACTGTCAACACTCGCTGTTTCACCTTCTTGTACACCTATATGTAGTAAGGTTCCTTCATGAAACGATTCAAACTCCATGGTTGCCTTGTCAGTTTCAATTTCTGCAAGAATATCTCCTTCTTCAATTTTGTCGCCCACCTGTTTTAGCCATTTAGCCACAACTCCTTCGGTCATGGTGTCACTTAATCGGGGCATGGTTATTATTTCAGCCATATTTTTTTCTTTTATAGGATATTTTAAAAGTGATCTTTTACTAATTACAGTCTATGCTTTAAAAAAGGATATTCTTTTTCTTCATACACCATATCGTATAACTGCTGTTTTTCTGGATAAGGAGATTCATCGGCAAACTTTTCACAAGCCAGTACCTGTTCTTTCACATCATCATTGATGGCTTGGATTTCTTTATCCGTTAAATATTTTTTCTCCTTAATTACCTCAAGGACCTGAGAAATTGGATCAATTTTTTTATACTCAGCTACCTCATCTTTTGTTCTGTACTTTTGAGCATCACTCATTGAATGACCTCTGTAACGATAGGTTTTCATTTCTAAGAAATAAGGTCCCTTTCCGCTTCTTGCATGGGTCAAGGCTTTGTCCATGGCCTTTGCAACTTCAACAGGGTTCATACCGTCAACGGGCTCCGACGGCATTTCATAAGCCAATCCTAACTTCCAAATTTCTTCATGGTTGGCGGTTCTTGCCACAGAAGTACCCATGGCATACCCATTGTTCTCAACGACAAAAACGACTGGTAATTTCCACGCCATGGCCATGTTGAACGTTTCATGCAAGGATCCTTGTCTTGCGGCCCCATCACCAAAATAAGTAATCGTTACGCCATCACGTCCAAAATATTTATCTGCAAAGGCAATTCCGGCACCTAATGGAATTTGACCCCCTACAATACCATGCCCTCCATAAAAGCCTTTTTCCTTAGAAAAAATATGCATTGAACCTCCCATACCTTGAGATGTTCCGGTTACCTTTCCGTACAATTCGGCCATGACCCTTTTAGGATCAACACCCATACCGATAGGTTGAACATGGTTTCTGTAGGCAGTGATCATCTTATCTTTGGATAAATCACAAGCGTGTAAAGCACCTGCCAGAACAGCTTCTTGTCCGTTATATAAATGTAGAAAACCTCTAACTTTTTGTTGGATATATACAGCCGCAAGCTTGTCTTCGAATTTTCTCCAAAACAGCATGTCTTTGTACCAATTGATATAGGTTTGTTTCGTTATTTTCTTCATTTGTATTTAAATTTTTTCAGAATGGCAAAAATACAATTTTTTTAGACAATTTAATTCTAAAAAAGTTAACAAAATTAATGAATTCTTGCGCTTCTAGTTGTCAAATCCTTAAAACCTTGATTTAATGGATGCCTTCTGATATTTTTATTCAAAATATTATTGCTCAATATAATCTTCAATGGGGTTACAAGAACAAATTAAATGTCTGTCACCATATGCTTCATTGACACGTCGGACCGTTGGCCAGTATTTATTATCGGCAACATAATCCAAGGCAAATGCAGCTTCTTTCCTGCTATACGAATACACCCACTCATCAGAGGTCAGCATACTTTGTGTATGTGGCGCATTTTTTAAAACACTGTCACCACCCTCATATTGATCAATTTCAGCTTTTATTTGGATCAAGGCATCCGCAAACCTGTCAATTTCCTGCTTGTTTTCACTTTCAGTTGGTTCGATCATAAGTGTTCCGGCCACAGGGAAGGAGACAGTAGGAGCATGAAAACCAAAATCCATCAGTCTTTTTGCAATATCAGTTACCTCAATTCCTTTGGCTTTAAACTCTCTGAAATCAACAATCATTTCATGTGCTGCAAACCCTTTTTCTCCGGCATATAATATCTTATAATGCTTTTCTAATCGTGCCTTAAGGTAATTAGCATTTAAAATGGCAGTAATTGTAGACTCTGTTAATCCACTACTTCCAAGCATTTTGATATAGCTGTAGGATATCAAATCCACCATCGCTGAACCAAAAGGAGCTGCGGAAATGGCATTGATGGCATTTGTTCCTCCTGTTTTTATTACCGGGTTTGAAGGCAAAAACTCGGCCAAATGTCCTGCTACACATATTGGGCCAACTCCCGGGCCACCACCACCATGTGGTATGGCAAAAGTTTTGTGCAGATTTAAATGACAAACATCTGCGCCAATTTTTGCCGGATTGGTAAGTCCAACCTGTGCATTCATATTGGCACCATCCATATATACCTGACCACCATTGTCATGAATGATCTTTGTGATTTCTCTAATTTCAGATTCAAACACACCATGAGTAGATGGATAGGTCACCATCAAGGCTGCTAAATTATCTTTATGCAGCAGGGCTTTTTCTTTCAAGTCCTCTACATCAATATTACCTGACTCTGAGGTTTTGGTCACAACAACCTTCATTCCAGCCATGACGGCTGATGCAGGATTTGTTCCATGAGCCGAAGCCGGGATCAAACAAATATTTCTGTGACCTTGATCATTAGATTTATGATAAGCTCTGATCACCATCAATCCGGCATATTCTCCTTGCGCTCCTGAATTTGGCTGTAAAGAAGTCGCTGCAAAACCAGTGATTTCATTTAGTTGAGCTTCCAGTTCTTTTAACATTTCGTGGTAACCCTGAGCCTGATTTACCGGTACAAATGGATGAATGGAGTTCCAGTTGCTTGTACTCAAAGGAAGCATTTCTGTGGCTGCATTTAGTTTCATGGTACATGACCCGAGTGAAATCATTGAATCTGCCAGAGAAATATCTTTTCTCTCGAGCCTTTTGATATATCGCATCATTTCAGTTTCAGAATGATATTTTTTAAACACCTCATGGGTTAGAAAGGCTGATTTTCTTTGTAATTCATCTGGAATAGATAAACTTACTGCACATTCTGTGATTTTAAATGAATATAAATTTTCAGACTGGGCCAAAATATCAATGATCTGTTCAATATCAGCATCTGTTGTTGTTTCATTAATTGAAATGCTGATGGTGTTCATATCGATATAATTAAAGTTTACTTCTTGCTGTTCTGCCAGCATCTTTAATTTATCTGAATTTGATACTTTTATTTTTAAGGTATCAAAGTAGGCTGTGTTTTCTTGTTCCAAGCCCAATTTAAGCAGCGCCTGATCTAAAATATTGGTCAATGAATGAATTTGACGAGCGATATACTTAATACCTTCACCACCGTGATATACGGCATACATTCCGGCCATTACCGCCAGCAGGACCTGAGCTGTACAGATATTAGAAGTTGCTCTTTCTCTTTTTATATGTTGTTCTCTGGTTTGCAGCGCCATTCGCAAGGCTCGATTGTCGTCTAGGTCTACAGTGACACCAATAATACGTCCAGGAATTAATCTTTTATAGGCTTCATGCGTAGCAAAATAGGCAGCATGAGGACCACCAAAACCTAATGGAATTCCAAATCTTTGGGTTGTTCCAACAGCTACATCAGCTCCCATTTCAGCAGGAGATTTCAGTATTGCCAAACTTAAAATGTCTGCAGCAACAATAGCTTTTATTTCTAATTCATGAGCCTTTGAAATGAATTCTGTATAATCGAAGATCATTCCATCTTTTGCGGGGTACTGTAAGATACAGCCATAAAATTCTTCATCCATGGAGATTTCTCGATGGTCTCCATGAACCAATTCAATTCCCAAAGGTTCGGCTCTGGTTATGAGTATGTCTTTCGTTTGTGGCAAGACAGCATCTGATACGAAAAATTTATGTGCTCCATTTTTTTTCTGGGAGCGACTTCTGCCATTCCACAACATGATCATGGCTTCCGCTGCAGCAGTTCCTTCATCTAATAGCGATGAGTTGGCCAAAGGTAAGCCTGTCAGGTCGGTGATGACCGTCTGGAAATTTAACAAGGCTTCCAAACGTCCTTGTGAAATCTCTGCCTGATAGGGCGTATAAGAAGTGTACCAGCTGGGGTTTTCAAAAATATTTCTTTGAATAACAGCCGGTAGGGTGGTAGGGTGATATCCCAGGCCTATATATGACTTAAACTGCTTGTTCTTGTTACCAAGTTTCTGTATGTGCGAAGCAAATTCATTTTCACTCATCGCTTCAGGAAGGTTAAGGGCTCTGTTTAACCTAATATCATCAGGTATGGTGTTGTAAATCAGTTCATCAAGATTACTTACTCCAATGGTATCCAACATTTCAGATACTTCATGCTGGCTTGGTCCAAGATGACGTAAAACAAAAGAATCTGTACGCATAATTAATGTTTTTTTTAAGGTTCACAAAAATACTCAATTTTGTTCAAAATGCTCGATTTTTCAAAATGATATCATGCGGATTTTTTTAATTATTTTTACAGCCTTCAACTGATAAAATGAATCTTTTAAAGAGGGGCTTCTTTTTTTACATTTTTGCTAATATTCATGTGGCATTTGCTTGTTATTCCTTAACGAGAATTACCTATTTACAATTTAATTTTCAAAACGAATTTTTGCCCCTTTTTGTGTTGTTTTCAACGATACTATCTTATAATTTGATAAGATTTGTTCAGCTTGACAGTATTCAGACAATTACCTCAAAATGGATAGCAGTTAACAAGAGAGGACTTATAGTCTTGAATTCGATCGCTTTTTTAGGAATGCTGTTTTGTGCAGTAAAATTGAAATTACAAGGTTTTTATGCGCTGTTGCCATTTTTTGTAGCGACTCTCTTGTATGTTTTCCCTGCTTCTAACAAGTTTAAGGGTTTGAGGCAAAT
>CAYQPI010000225.1:0-2357 GCA_964419405.1 uncultured Flavobacteriaceae bacterium | reverse complement strand
ATGCGCATGGTGTTTGGTTTAGAAATATAAAGATCAGAGCGTTGACAGATTAAAAAAGATGGAAAGGAATTGACAATACGTAAATGAAATGATGCAGGAGGAGGCCTAATTTTATAGGGAAATGGAAAGTTTTTTACAGATTTGTTAGTATATTTACGTTTTTTGAACCAATTCCCTCAGTATACGGTAGTTTTATGGCTAGTAAAAGCTTTTATGCCGTATTTTTTAATGTAATATAGTGATGCATTGAATGATCAAAAAAAAGAGTTTAAAGATATAAACAAATATAAATTACCGATTTTTCTAATTAATTAAGTTTTATAGTATTATGAGTAAGAACGAAAAAAAGAATACAATTTCCAGAAGGAATTTTGTGAACAAAACGTTGGCAGCCAGCGCTGGTTTTACAATCGTGCCATCTTTTGCCGTAAGCGGTTTGGGGCATGTGGCGCCTAGTGATAAGTTAAATATTGTTGGAGTAGGTGTAGGTGGTATGGGTCTAAGAAACCTAAGAAACCTGAAATCTCAGAATATTGTAGGTTTATGTGATGTTGATTGGAAATATGCGAAAGGATGTTTTGACGAGTTCCCGAAGGCAAAAAAATACTGGGATTTCAGAAAAATGTACGAAGAAATGGAAAACGAGTTTGATGCAGTTGTGATTGCAACAGCTGATCATACGCACGCTATCACAGCAGCTCATGCCATGACCATGGGCAAACACGTCTATCTTCAAAAGCCATTGACACACTCAGTATACGAATCCAGATTGCTAACCAAGTTGGCAGCGGAGCATAAGGTGGCAACACAAATGGGTAACCAGGGTGCTTCTGGTGCCGGGGTGGCCGAAACCTGTGAGATTCTTTGGAGCGGTGCCTTAGGTGACGTTGTAAAGGTAGAGTCTTTTACAGATCGTCCGATTTGGCCTCAAGGATTGAATTTGCCGGAAAAGGCAGATGCTATTCCAGATACCTTGAATTGGGATCTGTTTACCGGACCTGCTAAAATGAGAGATTTTAATGAAGTATACCATCCATGGAACTGGAGAGGATGGTGGGATTATGGTACAGGAGCCCTGGGTGATATGGCTTGTCATATTCTTCATCCTGTTTTTGAAGGATTAAAATTAGGCTATCCTTCTAAGGTTCAAGCCAGTTCTTCATTATTGTTGAATGACTGTGCACCGGTGTCACAATCGGCTAAACTAACCTTCCCGGAAAGAGGAAAAGTTGGAAGTATCAACTTGCCAGAAGTTGATGTTCATTGGTATGATGGTGGAATCAAGCCTGAATTACCAGATAACTGGCCAGCAGGTAAGAACCCTAATAAGAGTGGTGGTGGTACTTTCTTCTATGGTACGAAAGATATTTTACATACTGGTTGTTATGGAGTGCAGCCTGAATTGCTGTCAGGTAAAAAAATTAACGCACCGAAAACAGAAAGAAGGGTTGAAGAAGAAATGGGTCTGTCTTGGGGCGGAGGAGCTCACGAAATGGACTGGGTACGCGCTTGTAAAGAAAGCCCTGAAAACAGAAAGCCATGTACATCTGATTTTGCAGAAGCAGGACCATTCAACGAGATGGTGGTTATGGGTGTGTTGGCTGTTCGCCTACAGGACCTTAACAAAACATTGGAATGGGACGGTGAAAAAATGGAGTTCACTAATATTGGTGCAAACGAAGAAATCAGAAATGTCATTAAAGACGGATTTGAGATTCACGATGGTCACCCAACGTTTAACAAAGATTATACAGATCCTATGAATGCGCTTGCCTATTCTCAGGAATTAGTGAAGCACACCTATAGAGACGGGTGGGAATTGCCACCAATGCCTAAATAGACCAAAGCTGGCATAAACAAAAAATGAACCTTAGAGTTTTACCTGAACCAGGTAAAATTCTAAGGTTCTCCTTATAACAAATAAATAATTAAATATTAAATACTAATAAATTTCAAAAAATGAAGAAAAGAATTTTTGTACTTGCATTGGGTATCGCAACAACATCTTTTATGGTCAGTTGTGGCGGTGGAGCAAAAAAGGAAGCTCCGGCAGCAGAAACTGAGGAGGTTGTAGAAGAGGTTGCGGCTAAGGAAGAGGCAGCGCCAAATACGCTTACTGAGGCAGAAAAAAAAGACGGATGGGTATTGCTTTTTGACGGTACCACATCGGAAGGATGGAGAGGTTATAAAAAAGATCATTTCCCTTCGGCCTGGCAGGTGGTTGATGGTACAATTCACATGGTGGGCTCAGGCAGAGGTGAAGCCGGTGACAAAGAAGGTGGAGACATTATTTACGACAAACAATATCAGAACTTTACCTTGAGTTTAGAATGGAAAATATCTGAAGGAGGAAACTC
>CAYQPI010000224.1:0-1859 GCA_964419405.1 uncultured Flavobacteriaceae bacterium | reverse complement strand
TTTTCTTACTAATAAAATGACAATTTGATTGTCAAATGAGTAAAATTTAACAAATGAAAAAAATAACAATTTTCTTAGCTTTTGGTTTTTTATTATTCTTTAACGAGACTAAAGCGCAACAAGATCCTCAGTATACACAATATATGTATAACATGAACGTTGTAAATCCAGCGTATGCTGGTTCTAGAGGAACCTTAAGTTTAGGTTTGTTGGGGCGTAGCCAGTGGACGAGTGTTGACGGAGCACCGAAATCATTTACTTTTGATGCTCATGCGCCATTAGGAAAAAAAGTAGGAGTTGGTCTTTCAATGATCGCCGATGAAATTGGCCCTGCGAAAGAGCAAAATATTTATGCTGATTTTTCTTATACGTTAACCACATCAGACGAAGGAAGATTAGCCTTCGGATTAAAAGGAGGTGTGACATTGTTAAATGTGAATCTGTTAGATGTAGTTTTACCTGAAACATCAAGTGCGGGAGATCCAATATTTGATGAGAACATTAACGATGCATTTCCAAATTTTGGGGCAGGAGTTTATTATTATACCAATAAATGGTATGCTGGATTCTCGGTTCCGAATATTTTGAAATCTGAGCATTTAGATAAAGATAATATCAATACTAAGGCCTCAGAAGAAGTTCATTATTTTTTAACAGGTGGATATGTATTTGATTTGTCAAGTACCTTAAAATTCAAACCTTCTTTGATGTTCAAAGGAGTTACCGGAGCGCCGGTTTCAATTGATATTAATGCAAACTTCCTGTTATATGATAGATTTGAATTGGGAGCAAGTTACAGAATAGAAGATGCTGTTAGTTTGTTATTTAATTTTGGAGTAACCCCTGACTTTAGAATTGGATATGCTTATGACTATACGATTTCTGAATTCTCTAATTCGCAAACTGGAGGTTCACATGAAATCATTTTATTATATGATGTTGACTTCTCAAAGAAGAATTTGAAGTCTCCTAGATTTTTCTAGGACTATATAAAAAAACATAAAAAAGGGGAATTTATGAAAAAGTACATATTGGCATTACTCTTATTTTCTATAGGAGTAACCTATGCCCAAAGAGAAGGCGCAGGAAAGTATGCAATTAATAGACTTACCGTAAACTCAAAGAATTCAGATTTTGGAACTGCCTTTTATGGCGAAGATAAATTGGTTTTTGCTTCACCTAAAAAAGGAATTTCAATAGTCAATGATGTTTGGGTTGATAACAATCAGCGATATTTAGAATTATACGTTGGAGAGATTCAGGAAAATGGAGATCTAGACAATGTGTCCTTGATGAAAGGTGAGGTCAATACGCGTTATCATGAGGCCGATGTTGTATTTACAAGAGACTTAAAAACAGTTTATTTTACCAGAAATAATTTTTATAATAAAAAGTTGGCCAGAAGTGAGAAGGAAATGACCAATTTGGCCATGTTCAAAGCAACTGTTAACGAAAAGGGTGAATGGGTGAACGTTATTCCTATGCCTTTTAACAATGTAGAATATTCTGTTGGGCATCCAGCTTTAAGTCCAGACGAGAAAACATTGTACTTTATTTCGGATATGCCGGGAGGATATGGGCAAACGGATATATTTAAAGTGGCAATTAATCAGAGCGGGTTTGGAAATCCTGAGAATTTGGGTTGGAAAATCAATTCTTCAGCCAAAGAGTTTTCTCCTTTTGTAGATGGTGAAGTCCTTTATTTTTCATCTGATAAAGATGGAGGAATGGGAGGTTTTGATGTATATGCAACTCGATTGGTTGATTATACACCAGAGCCGATTCAATTAAACGAACCTATTAATTCAAGTGCAGACGACTTTACCTTTATCATTAACTCGACGACCAGAAAGGGTTAT
>CAYQPI010000223.1:0-6227 GCA_964419405.1 uncultured Flavobacteriaceae bacterium | reverse complement strand
TGACCAGGCCTCCATTTGTATACCCGTTTTTTTCATGAATTGATGCGCCTTTTGCTGTTGATAAAAAACATGTGTTTCGATCTGATTCACTGTGGGTTTGACACTTGCATAACTCATTAATTCGGTCATTTGGCTTTCATCAAAATTACTGATCCCAATGGCCTTGATCATTCCTTTTTTATGCAATTCTTCCATGGCCTTCCACGAACCTTTCACATCTCCTCGAGGGCGATGGATCAAATAAAGGTCTAAATAATCTAGACCTAATTTGTTTAGTGACAATTCAAATGCCTCCATGGTATTTTCATAACCCGTATCATCAACCCATAATTTGGAGGTCACAAACAATGCTTCCCGGTCAACACCACTCTTTACAATTCCTTCTCCAACACTTTCTTCATTGCCATAAATCTTGGCCGTATCTATTAAGCGGTATCCTACGGATATGGCAGTCTCGACAGAATTAACACCAAGGTCTCCACGTAAAGTATTTGTTCCGAAACCCAGCATAGGCATCTTAAGGCCATTGTTCAAGGTAGTCATTGGGATGTCTTTTGCTGTTAATGCCAAAGTCTCATTCCCATAAATAGGAGACAACCCTATGGGCAATGCCAATGCTCCCGCGGCGACTGCTGAACTCCTTTTTAAAAATTTCCTGCGATTAATCCTGCTGTTTTGATATGCTTCTTCCATAGTTTCACCTGTTTAGAACTCTATATAAATATAAGCTATTCTTGAGAAAATGTAGCAGCTAGCAACCTCAATGACCAGTAAACTGTAAGTTTATTCTTCCTATCTGCCTTATTGAATAAAATATACCCTTTTTATTTTATCATCTTCAATATGGTAAATAGCCACAGCCTCTAAGGTTTTGTTTCCGAACTGCACAAGTTCCTTGTCAATGACAATATTTCCCTGTACAATTCTATCCACTAACTCACAATGTAAATCGGGTGTGTTTTCAAACATCTTGGCATAACCTTTCCTCATCGTTTCTTTTCCTTTAAATCTCAACTCATTCGGGTAATTATACACTTCTACATCCTCGGCATAGGGCTCCAAAAAAGCCTCGATATTTCTTAAATTATAGGCATTCAATTGCCTTTGCGCCAAGGCCACAGGGGTTTCTTCAATAATCTCAGATGTTGATAGGACCTGACCATTAATTATTACAGTGGCGATAGTGGTGATATTGCTGATGTCGTCTATAGGATTAGCATCCATTAAAATGAGATTGGCTTTTTTGTCAATAGCTATTGAACCAAACTCTGCCTCCTTTCCCATAACCTTCGCCCCATTAATGGTTGAAGCCTGCATAATTTGCCAATTGGTCAAACCACTTTTTTTCATGGCATGCAATTCTTTTAAATAGGATGATGCATGCAGCGTACCAATATTGCCAGCATCTGTTCCAGTGGCTATTAGTACACCCGCATCTGCCAGAATTTTTAGGTTTAACATGCTGATTGAATCAGCTTTTTTTAATTGTGACTGCTGTGCTTGAGATGATGAATACCTTTTATAATTGTTGACAATAGCCGTATCAGAAACATGACTGAGGTCCATTAAAGAGCCTAGCTGAACCGGATCTGATTTCAGCAAATCATAATTATTTATGTTCAATTGTTGACTAAAAGTATTGACGTAACCACTGTGAACTATTAATGTGGGGCATAAAATAGTTTTTTGTTCCTTCAATAAGGCAACAAAATCTTTATCTACTACTTCATTATCAACACTGTGAACCAAAAAATCGCATCCATTTTCAACGGCTAACTGAGCCGTGATTCTATCCGTTGCATGCACGGCTACTTTTAAACCATGTTTATGAGCCTCCTTAATAATAGCCTGTATGATGGGTAAATTTTTTCTGGCACTTGCTTCCACTTCTGATGGCTTCCTGGAAGTGATATACCATATTTTTATAAAATCAGGTTGGTGTGGCAATTGTGCCTGAACCATATTTATGCCATCTTCAATAGACTGCACCAAATTAAAAGGTGATTCATCTCCCATACCAGCATAAACGGAAGGTTCATAGGTGGTCAATAACGGACCAGTCATATAGATTGACGGAAGTAGATTATTCTCTTTAAAATCCCCTTTTTGTTTTAGAAAACTATAAGATGCACCTACGTCGATCACATTGGTAATACCTACTTGCAAATACCGTTTCAGCCTGGTCTCCATAGATGCATGAGCCAAAGCCAACTCTTTGTGATGTGGCATTTCCTTGCGCAAATCTATGGCATCCGGTCTTGCATACAAACCACCACTTTGAAAAAAATGTATATGTGCATCTGTCATTCCAGGGAACAAATACTTACCTGTACCGTCAATGACAGTAGCTCCCTCGACTATTTTCATCTTTTTTGAAGCCCTTATATCGATAATGCGGTCACCTGAAATCTGAACGGTTTGATTGGAAATAATCTTTTGATTTTCTACATCCCCCAAGGAAACATTCGTGATATAAATCTGTGAAAAAACAGGGCAAAAAGACAGCAATAGCAATGCTGAAATGATTTTTTTAAATGGCATAAGATTCTTTTTAAATTGATTTGTACTAAGGTAAGCTTTTAATCGTCGTATAAGTTCTCCGTAGCTTTTTTAAGCTCCGCCTCAGGCAAAAACTGATCGGATATAGTTAGTATCGCATGCAGGTTATTTCTCAACTTTTCAAGTTTAATTTCATTGGGATTCATGGAAGTCTGCAACAAGTGCAGGGCCATATCGGCTAACAACAATCGTTGTTTCTCCAACCAATCTTCGTCTCCTTTTTTTGATGGGTGATCGAGATATGCGGCTTCGACGCGTGCATGTAAGTCCCAACTTACTTTTATCAATTCTAGTTTTTCTTTGTCCTCCATTTTATTTGTTTATCACAACCTTCTTTCCAGTGTCAGCCGCTTTGTAAATCGCTTCAATAACCAACATATCTTTTAACCCTTCCTCTCCAGCAATGTGGATCGGCAGATCTTTACCTTCCAGGATAAATTTCCCTATACCATCTAATTGGGCTGCCTGCTGATTTATGACCGGGAAGTTAAAAGCTCCAGCACTTGACCGACCTATAAAAGGACCATAACTTATGGCCGGGCTCATTTCAAAAAATCCTTTCTCAGCAGCGGCATAAAAACGATCAACATTACTGGTTGAAGTAGTTGTTGAAGTTCCTACAGCTCCACTTGAAAACTCAAGCTGCCAGGTAACTCCTTCTTCAACTTCCACAAACAGATCTGGTCTTATTTTTGGCAAAAACTGTGCTGTAACAGCTATAGGCTCCTCACCTAAAACATAGCGATTACTCTGAATACAATAAACACCCAGATTCATCAATGGCCCACCACCGGACAACTTTTTATTTAAATGCCAATCCCCAGGGTCAATTCCAGTCATATTGAATCCCAAAGAGGCTTCCATGAGTCGAACCTGACCAAATACCTTCTCCTGACCTAATCTCATGATTTCCAGATGATTCGGCTCATAATGCAATCGATAACCCAATGCCAGCTGCACTCCGGCCTTTTTACATGCAGCAATCATTTCACGGCACTCCTCCACGGTATTTGCCATCGGTTTCTCAACAATAACATGCTTTCCTGCCTTGGCTGCACGTATGGTAAATTCTTTATGCATTCCGTTTGGCAATACTACATAGACCAAATCAATATCCTCGTTATTAGCAATTTCATCAAAATTATCGTAATCATAAATGTTCTTATCCTGAAGGTTGTATTTCTTTTTCCATGCCGTTGCTTTTTCTGGGGTACCGGTGATTATTCCAGTTAGTCTGCAAAATTCACATTCTTCCAGACCCTTCGCTAATATATTGGCATAGCGACCTAATCCACAAAGAGCTACCTTTAGTTTTTCTCCTGAATACACCCGATCTATTGATGCCATCACTTGTTCAATTGGAAATAGCGTTGGGGCGATAGCTGCTGATCCAAGGCCAATACCGGCTTTTTTCACAAAGGAGCGTCTTGATACATTCTTCATTTTGTTAATTTTTAATTACACCTTGATCATACGATTATGAGTCATTGGTAAAAATCCTCAACTGATCATCAACTAGTCTTCTGACCAAACAGCAAGTTCATTCCCAGTAGGGTCAGTAAAATGAAATCTCTTTCCTCCAGGAAATGAAAATACATCTTTGGTCAATTGACCACCAGCGTCTAAAATATTTTGCCTAATTGTTGTCAAGCTTTTATGGTACAATACAACAAGAGCCCCATTGACTATTTCCTGATCGGTTTTCTCAAAACCACCGAACAAACCACTTTCTGAAAAAGCCGTATAATCGGGTCCGTAATCAGTAAATTTCCAATGAAACACCTCTTGATAGAAGGCTTTTATTATTTCTAAATCCTTGGCCTTAAATTCAACATAATTGATGTGATTATTGCTTATTTCCATATTTTGTAAAGTTTGTACGTATCAGTAGCAACATCAGTTAATGCCCGCTATATCAGGAAAAAACATAGCTAAATTGTCATCCATATAAGAATTAAACGTGGTTTTAGGTCGCATTAACAACTTCAGATTCGGGATAATAATAAGCCCAAACTGCCCATAAAACGCTATTATAAATATACTCTTGTTTTAAGGTTCCAAATTCAGTATTGCCATCAATCGTAATGGCAGAAATATCAAAAACCTGACCGTCTTTCTCTCTATTGAAACAAGCAATCGTTTCATATTCTGGAAAGTAAACCATAACTAATTTCTTATCACCAACTTCAAAATTATAAATACCTTGTTTTCTAATAAATTCTTTTGTAAAAGCAATTTGTTCCTGTTGATCATCATCCCTTACCCCTATAATATTCTCCTTTGAAGGCAGTCTGGTATCATCATAATTTGATGTTTTAAACATCCATTCGTCACCATGCCAGGTCTCTTCTGTATCAAACAACATGCTAACTACCTTCTCTATGGGCGTATCCCAAACATTGTATAAAACTTCTCCTTTTGGAAACAGCTTTTTATAGCCTCTAAAAGTCATTTCCAGCACTGGCAGAGGATCTAGTTTCTGTTTCGAAAATTCACATTCCTGGGTAATTTGCTGTATGATTTCGTCACTATTGGTATCCCAAATCAACAGGTTATTATTTGTTTGTGCTAAAACTTTAAAATTATAGCCTTCTCCCTCCTTGTCATTTATATATGGGGTTGCCAAATTTGTCATCACGCAATAGGCCATAACCACATTATCATCACCAAAATCACCGTCAAAAATATGTGCCTGCCAGATAAATTCAGGAGGATAGGCTTTTTGAGCCCCATTGTGGTTTATGACCAGCACCCTGTCATCACCTGACAGATAATCTCTTTTCTCAGATTCTGAAATAGATATATACTCTGATTTGTTCTGCTGACTTCTAAACAAAAAATAGGGTGTTAAATATTTAGACATGCCAATACATAACAACCAAGCAACGCCTAACAAGATGGCCCACTTTTTTGACTGTAGCTTGTTCTTGTTTGCCAGTACAATTGCCGCAATTATAAAGACCAGAGATACTACTTGAATGGTCACACTATTCTTGAAATACCACACCACCCATTTTTTTTCAACACCAAAAATTTGACCGATATCAGTCATGATGAGCACGCCAATAACAGCTGTAATAAAAGCTACGAAAAAAAGGATATAGACAAGGTATTTTGACTTAGAATTTGTTTGTTCCATGGTTTGGATCGTTTATTAAATTTTACAATTACGAAGGTTAAGGATCCTTATGAAGGGATTAAATCTGATTTCGAAGAATCCATAGTATCAAATATACAAATTAAACCCTTTTTTAATCTACCGATCCGAATAGAAATATTAAGACTATTCCTGATAATTTTTTTCAAACAGCAATATAGTTGCCCCCAGCGTACGCTTCTCATTAGAGATAAAAAGATCTCCTTTATCATTAAAGGTGAGGCCCTCAGCCTGAGGAAAAAGAGCATGGGTCAGTTGCCTGTTGTGAAGAATATCCCCTTTGTCAGATAATACCAAAAGCGTTTTTGAAAAGGAACTGAGAATATAAATCGAGCCATCAGGATCGACACCAATGGCAGATGGTTTAAACTTTTTATGTACCCGATCTTGCTTTATTTTAAACAAAGGTTTTTCGTCATATCTATGTTTGTCCAAAGAAAAGGAATAGATATAAATATAGTCTCGTTTTGATTTCTTGCCATGCGACTTACATGCCACTAACAATCTGTTC
>CAYQPI010000222.1:0-7701 GCA_964419405.1 uncultured Flavobacteriaceae bacterium | reverse complement strand
GAAGAAATTGTGAATGCCAATTTGAATGAAAATGACAGTATCTTTTTAGATTTAGATAAAGATAAAAACGAACTGAAAATTAAAATAGACAAGACGAAAGAGTCTAAATAAAAAAAAGGAGGCCGATGCCTCCTTTTTTTTTGTTATGATAATTTTTCTTTGAATTCATTCGCTTTAGATTTGATTTTTCGCAACCGAAGCGACAAGGAAATATTGGCAAAACCAAATAGCAACAAAGTAAATGCCAAGGTATAAACCAGATAGCTAGCACCAATAAGAGGATTGATGATAGACATCATGGCAAAGATGACCACCAAGATTCCAAAGACCAAGATCCATCCCCAGTCGCTTGCCCCAAAACGCTTAATTTTAAAGGCAACTGAAATTAGGTTAAACCCTCTGAAAAGTAGCCAGAATCCAATGAACATCGAAAAAAGAACGATGGTAAGCCCCGGATATTTCAAAAGGATAAATCCAATGATTACATCGAAAATTCCACCTGCCAGATACAGGCCAAAGTTATCAATATCATCTTTGTTGGTTAGGGCAAAAAACACGTTAAACAGACCACTGACAAAAATCAATGCGCTGAACAGGCTGGCTAGCCCAATAAAACTTTCTACTGGAGTGGTAAACATCCAATAAGAACTAATAAGTAGCAAAATTCCCAAAATGAGAAAGACCCACCAGTTTTTGACGGTTCCGGCTACTGCTGAAAAAAGATTTGACATAGTTATTTGTTTAAGATTTGAATAAAGATACGGATTGTTAGATAAATAGGCAGGACGGTTTACAACTGTTGGTCAATGGTTTTTATTTCGACTAGTCGCTATTAGTTATAATGTAGACATATGCTAAAAATCATACAGAATCATCAAGTAAATTTTCCAGACCTAAGATTTTATTAAAAAAAATATAATATTCTTTACCAATTAAAAAAAGAAATTTATATTTGCTGCATCATGCAAGAAATAGTTAACACATACACTTCAAACCGCCGTCCTTCAACGACTGCAACGTTCACTATTACGACCCTTTAGGGGTTATCTTATATATTACTACGTCTGCCGGGATGCTATTCAAAAAGAATAAAAAACATCCATAAAGTTCAAAATACAATTTAGCTTATAAAATTATTATCATGATCGTATCAAAATTTGGCGGAACATCTGTTGGTTCTGCTGAAAACATAAAAAAAGTAATACAAATAGTTCAACATAAATCAGAAGATACAGCAATTGTCGTTTCAGCTTTGGGAGGAGTCACAAACCTTTTGATCAAGGCATCTCAGCAAGCCTTAAACAATGACCTAAACTACCTTGACCTTGTCGATGAGATCGAACAACGTCATTTTGACACCATTGAAGGATTATTGCATCACGATAACCAGACACTGTGTAAGGCAGAAGTTGCCAAAAAACTGAATCAGTTAAAGGACATCCTCAATGGAGTGGCTCTCTTAAATGATTTGTCAGAAAAAACATCTGCACGTATCGTAAGCCTGGGCGAATTACTGTCTTCCTTTATTATCCATCAAAGTTTACTTCAGGCGGGGATTGATGCTCATCTGGTAGACAGCAGTGCTTGCATAAAGACGGATGATCAATTTCTAAATGCTCAGGTCAATTTAGAAATCACCTATAAAAATTTGAAATCTGATATTCAGGAAAACGATGCGAAGGTGCATATTCTTCCAGGTTTTATCGCATCAAATGAGCAGGGAGACATCACAACTTTAGGACGAGGAGGGTCTGATTTTACAGCAGCCCTTGTTGCTAATGCTATCTCAGCAAGTTTATTAGAAATATGGACTGATGTTAGTGGTATGTTTACCGCAAACCCTCAATTGGTAAGACAGGCCTACCCCATCGAAGAAATATCATATCAAGAAGCCATGGAGCTTTCTCATTTTGGAGCAAAAGTATTGTATCCACCCACTATTCAACCGGTACTGGATAAAAAAATACCTATTTTAATTAAAAATACCATGGCTGCTGATGACAAAGGCACCTTAATCACAGAGAAATCACTTGTTTCCGGTTCTATTGTTAAGGGAATCAGCCACATTGGTGATATAGCCCTTCTTACCCTGGAAGGAAATGGAATGGTAGGGGTACCCGGAATTTCAAAAAGGCTTTTTGGCGCACTTGCACAAAACAATATCAACGTAAAATTCATCACCCAGGCTTCAAGTGAACACTCTATCTGTATTGCAATCGACTCCAACGAAAGTAGTCTGGCCAAAGAAGCTGTGGACGCTGCCTTTGAATTTGAAATACTACAACATAAAGTCAACCCCCTGATTGTTGAAGATGGGTTGGCCATCATAGCTTTGGTAGGTGATCATATGAAATCGCATCAGGGCATCAGCGGTAAAATGTTCTCAGAATTGGGTAACAACAATGTAAACATCAGAGCTATTGCGCAAGGTTCGACAGAAAAAAACATCTCTGCTGTGATCAATGAGAAGGATGTAAGAAAGGCCCTGAATTCACTGCATGCTGTATTTTTTGAAGATCAGATTAAACAGATCAACCTATTTGTTGTAGGTATTGGGAATGTGGGTGGTAAATTAATTGAACAAATTCGTGCTCAGCACAACTACCTTCTTGAAAATTTACATTTAAACATTCGCGTTGTAGCAGTTGCCAATTCAAGAAAAATGCTTTTTAATGAAACAGGTATCGATCTTGATCATTGGGAAGCAAATCTAGATTCAAAAGGAGTGGTTTCAAATATGCCAGCTTTTATGACGAAAATGAAAGATTTGAATTTGAGAAACTCTGTTTTTGTAGATAACACTGCTAATAAAGATGTTCCCGACTTGTATGAGGCTTGCCTAAAGCATAGTATAGCGGTAGTTGCCTGTAATAAAATTGCCTGCTCTTCTGGTTTAGACAATTATAAGAACCTAAAGTATTTATCAAGAAAATACAATGCGCCTTTCTTGTTTGAAACAAATGTGGGTGCCGGATTGCCTATTATTGACACCCTCAATAATTTGATATCATCCGGAGATGAAATCACTGAAATTCAAGCGGTTTTATCAGGAAGCTTAAACTTTATATTTAACCATTTCGATGCTGAAAACTCCTTTTTCAAAGTGGTAGAACAGGCAGGTGTAGAAGGTTATACAGAACCCGATCCAAGAATTGACCTTAGCGGAATTGACGTCATGAGAAAGATCTTAATTCTTATGCGTGAAAGCGGAAAACCTTGTGAGCTTGAAGATATAGAAAATGATTCTTTCTTACCTCAGGAATCCTTAGATGCCGAATCAGTGGAAGATTTTATGGAAAGCTTAAAAACTACCTCTCAACATTTTGAGGACCTTAGACAAAAAGCAGCGGCTGAAGACAGCAGGTTAAAATATGTAGCCTCCTATCAAAATGGCAAAGCTAAAGTTGGTTTGCAGCATATTCCAAAAGACCATCCTTTTTACAATCTTGATGGTAAAGATAATATTGTGCTTTTCTATACCAATCGTTACAAAGACCAGCCTCTAATTGTGAAAGGTGCTGGTGCTGGTGCCGAAGTTACGGCCTCAGGGATTTTTGGTGATATTATTAGAACTGGCAATAAATAAGACATGGACAAAAAAGAAATTAAAGTATTTGCACCAGCCACTATTGCCAATATATCCTGCGGTTTTGACGTCATGGGATGTTGCCTGGATTCTGTTGGTGACGTCATGGTGTTAAAGAAAAGAAAGGAAAAAGGAATCGTTATAAGTAAGATCCTGGGAGAAACACTCCCCATGGAACCGGAGAAGAACGTGGCTGGAGTGGCAATTATGGCCCTTCTCGAAGCTCTGGATGAAGAACCTGAGTTTGGGTTTGACATAGAGATCGACAAAAGGATTAAACCAGGGAGCGGAATTGGAAGTAGTGCCGCCAGTGCCGCAGGGGCTGTGTTTGCAGCCAATGAACTGCTGAATAGACCATTTTCCAATCATGAATTGATTCCTTTTGCAGCAGAAGGTGAACGCGCTGCTTGTGGAGCGCCCATAGCCGACAATGTTGCTCCTGCCCTTTTAGGTGGTTTCACTCTGGTCAAAGAAACAGAACCAATTAAGGTGATTGAATTGCCTTCTATTGATGGTTTGTTTACCACTATTATTCATCCGCAGATAGAAATTAAAACGTCAATATCCAGAGATATTTTACCAGATCATGTGAGTTTGAAAAAGGCCATTCATCAATGGGCCAATGTAGGAAGTTTGATTCATGCTCTTCATACAGATGACCATCAATTATTTGCTGATTCTTTAAAAGATTATATTGTTGAACCCCATCGATCAAAATTGATCCCAAAGTTTGACAAGGTGATACAATCTGCTGTTGAAGCTGGCGCCTTAGGAGGTGGAATTTCTGGATCAGGTCCTTCAATTTTTACATTTAGTAAAAATAATCAAATAGCTGATAATGTAAAACTTGCGATAGAAAATATTTACAATAACACTGAAATCCCTTTTCATGTTTACACCAGTAAAATCAATGAACAAGGAGTCAAAATAATACATGCGAAATAATGCAATTCTATAGTTTAAACAACAACGCACCCAAGGTAAGTTTTAAAGAAGCTGTTATCAGAGGAATTGCCCCTGACAAGGGCCTCTACTTTCCTGAGCGAATTTCAAGATTGGATAAAAAATTCTTAGAGCAAATCAGCGAATTTTCAAACAACGAAATCGCCTTTAGATTCATTGAACAATTTGTAGGTGATGCTATTCCAGAAAAGGAACTGAGACATATTATTGAAGACACTCTAACCTTTGATTTTCCGGTAGTTTCGGTTGAAAAAGATATCTATAGCTTAGAATTGTTTCATGGACCAACCATGGCATTCAAGGATGTGGGAGGCCGATTTATGGCAAGATGTCTTTCTTATTTCAACAAAAAGCAAAGCACTGAGGTTACTGTATTAGTGGCCACTTCAGGTGACACCGGTGGTGCCGTAGCCAGTGGATTTCTGGGTGTAAAAGGAGTCAATGTTGTCATTCTATATCCCAGCGGTAAAGTAAGTGAGGTACAGGAAAAACAATTGACTACTCTGGGCCAGAATATCAAAGCACTAGAGGTTGATGGAACTTTTGACGACTGTCAGGCTATGGTAAAAAATGCATTTTTAGATCAGGAAATCACAGACAACATTCAATTGACATCAGCGAACTCCATCAATGTGGCCAGGTGGTTGCCTCAAATGTTTTATTTCGCTTTTGCTTATAAACAACTAAGCGATAAAAGTAAAAAGCTGGTTTTCTCCACTCCAAGCGGAAATTTTGGCAATATCTGTGCTGGTTTTATGGCCCAGCAATTAGGGCTTCCCATCGATCATTTTGTTGCTTCGACAAACGCAAACAGAGTGGTACCAAACTATATGAAAAGTGGAAAATATGAACCCATGAAGTCGGTAGCTACGATTTCCAATGCCATGGATGTAGGAGATCCAAGCAATTTTATTCGTATCAGAGCGATCTTTAAGGATAAATTTGAGCGAGTCAAAAAATACCTTTCATCCTACTCCTATTCTGATTATCAGACCAGAGAAGCCATGAAGAAGGTGTACGAGGAAACTGGTTATATCATGGATCCTCATGGGGCTGTAGGATATTTAGGTCTAAAAGAGTATTTAAAGAATTCAACAGACGCCCAAGGTATATTCATGGAAACTGCACATCCTGTAAAATTCCTTGATGTGGTGGAACCGGTTATCAAGAAGCGAATTACCTATCCCAGTCAGATTGAAGCCGTAATTCACAAAGAAAAAAAGGCCACTTTTATCAGTTCTTATGATGAACTAAAAGCATTTTTATTAAAATAATTATCGGGTAAAGGCCTCTCCTATTCTAAAATAGAGTCCCCAATCATCTTTTCCAACTGCGACATCCATTCCCACACTTATCTTAGAGCTGGGAATCGCTAAAAACCTGATGCCTCCTCCCACGGCCGGTAACAAATTATCGAATGAAAGGTCGCTGGCATCATTGATGGCGGTAGCAACACCACCAAATGCTACATATCCCCACCTTTTAGCAAACCAATGCCTGTATTCTGACTGTATGTTATATACCTGATTAGCCCGATATTTTCCATTTGAATAGCCTCTCAGGTCATCCCTTCCAACAACATTCTGACCGGCAAAAGGTACATCTCCAATGGCAGCCTGTCCATAGGCCCGCAACAATATGGTATTGCGTTCTCCCTGAGGAAAATACTTGTTGTATTCAAGATTGATATTGGTATAATTCGAACTGCTTCCCAGACTTTCCAAAAAAGTCATGGTATTGAATTTTCCATTAAATCCACTTAAAGGCATAAACTGATGATTTCTTGTATCGTATTCTGATGCAAATCCAAACCCAAATAAATGCACCTCCTCGGTAGGATCTCCGATGGCGTCAAACTCGGTAAAGGCATGAGAATAAACCATATTAGCCCCGATGTATAATTTTTTATAAACACGTGCCAGAAAATCGAGGTAGACAAATTGAAATGTGGTATTATAGTCTACAAAAACACCATCCCCTGGAGGCGGCACAGGGATGATCCCTGGTGGCAAGCCATCAATAATGTCACTCCAATCGACAAAGGTTTGAAAATTAACAGAACCAAAGCCTCCCACAAGTTTCGACCTGAATTTGTCTTCATTGATATAAAACTTATTGGCCTGAACCACATACCAGGTATTGTTGGTTGAATAAGTTCCAATCAAGGTTGAGCTCGACTCGGGAGAAATGGTATCATTAGCCTTCAATTTATAAAAGCCCGATGCCATAAAACCAAATATGGCCTTAAAGCTATTATTATACGTAATGGTTGGTATGATGACTTTTTTAACTTTCTTGGGCGGTTTTGCAGGTGTAATCGAATCCTTGGATGCTTCCTGAGAAAACAGCATAAGGGGAAGAAATACCAATAAAAGAACTAAGGTGTTGGTTTTATTCATACATCAAATTTATTGAAAAGCTGTCTCTCTTAAAATAATATGCCTTATTTATTTACTATATTTATCAACGAAATCAAAACTATGAAAAGACTTGTATTAATAGGCTTGTTGCTGTTCTTAACCAGTTCTAAGGTGCTGGCACAAAAGTATGAAAGAAAAGACAGCTTGCAAGGTACGATTACCAAAGAAAGAGTATGGTGGGATTTACTCCATTACGATATTGAAGTCTCTATAGACATTGAATCTAAATTCATATCGGGAAGTAACACGATCAAATACAAGGTAAAAAATGCGAATTCGGTTATTCAAATCGATTTACAGGCTCCTATGAATCTGACCGCAGTACATCAGAATGGAAAACAGTTATCGTTCAAAAGAGAATATACGGCTTATTTTATCAATTTAATAGAAGCCCAGGAAGTTGGTCGTACACAAGAAATCACCATTGAATTTGAAGGTTCACCTGTTGAATCAACAAATCCTCCCTGGGATGGAGGTTTTGTTTGGGACAAGGATGAGAATAACAAACCTTTTATAGCCAATGCGAATCAATCCATCGGAGTCAGTTCATGGTTACCGTCTAAGGACATTCCTTATGATGAACCCGATGAGGGGGTGGATATCAGGATTTCAAGTCCAGACAAAGTGATCAGCGTTTCAAATGGTCGACTGATAGAAATTACTGAAAACAAAAACACCACCAAAACCTATCATTGGAAGGTAGTGAATCCTATCAATGGCTACTCTATCAAT
>CAYQPI010000221.1:0-3052 GCA_964419405.1 uncultured Flavobacteriaceae bacterium | reverse complement strand
GTTTTTATACCCGGCTTATATGGAAGTCAGGTTGGCCATCGTATCTATGATATTCTAAATAAGTTTTTAGAAAAACGGAATTAATCCAGAGAATCCAGATAGCAGGGTTTTTGTGATGTCCTTTATGTTTCTTTGAAATGAATCCGGGTTTTATCCAGGCACTCTTTGATCATTTGCATGGCCAGGTTTACTTCCTTTAATTTGGTTCTGAAAGAGAGAATTGCAATGCGAATGACAAATTGTTCATCAATCATTGTCGAGCTTAGAAAACTGCGGCCGTCCTGGTGTATATATTCAAGAAGTTTTCGATTAAAAAGGTTTCTCTCTGTAATCTTTGAATCATACCAAAAATAGGATACCGAAAGATCGGGTTTTGGACCAAGTAAGAATCCCATTTCCTTAAGTTCAGATCTCATATATTCAGTTAGATAAAGCTTTTCTTCAAGGCAGGCTTTGAAGGGTTCAATGCCATGCAGTTGTAAAGGAAGCCACATCCGCATTCCCCTGAAGTGTTTGGTTAATTCAGGGGATACATCGGCTGGGTTTACCGGATGCGAATCTTGCAAGGCATCTTGCATATAGTTAGCTGTATAATGATGTGAATGAAAGACGGCTTTTTGATCCTTTATTAGAACCGCTCCAATGCCATAGGGTAAAAAAAGCCCTTTATGAGGATCTACAACAAGCGAATCTGATAGTTCGATTCCATTGAACAGGTGTTTCTTTGAATCAATTAAATTAAAAAAACCTCCATAGGCAGCATCTATATGAAACCAGAGTTGGTGGTTTTTAGCTATCAAGGCTATGTTTTGTAGGGGGTCTATGACTCCGGTGTCAGTGGTGCCGGCAGAGGCAACTACCATAAACGGATGCAAATCATTTTCTCTATCCTGTATGATCAGTTGATCCAGTTTTGAAGCTATGATCCTTGACTCTTGATCGATGGGAATATATCTGATAACAAGGTCTTCAAGTCCTATAATGCGTAACGATTTTTGTATGCAATGATGTGCCTGCTCGCTCAGATAAATAACACTGGTTTCAATTTTTGCCCCTTTGATACCATGCCTGTCTCTTGCCGCAGTGAGGGCTATTAAATTGGCAATGGAACCTCCTGAGGTAATATTACCAATGGCTGTTGTAGGATAGTTGAAAAGCGAAGCCATCCAGCGAATTAATTCATTTTCCATGGCTACACCTCCTGGTGAGGCATAATGCATCCCAGCATATTCATTTGAAACAGCTGCCATAAAATCTCCTAAGGAAGCACTAAAGATGCCGCCTCCTGGAATATAACCAAAGTGATTTCCGGAGGCCGCATTGATACCCTTGTGAGAAACTTCTTTTTTGAAGATACCGATGATCTCGTCCAGGCTTTTTGTTTTTTCATCAAGGGCAAAATGTGATGTCTCCGGGTGTTCCGGATTAAATGTTTTCTTTTTGCCTAATGATAGGATGAATTCATCTGCAAAGGAGTTCACCTGCTGATAATATTCATTCCTATCTGTAGTATTTGGCTCTAAAACCTGCGAAAGTTTAGACAGTGCTGTAATCTTTTGTATTAAATCAATCATTGCGGGGGCTTATTATGATACTGTAAACTTACAGGTTTTACCTTTTTATTCCTATTTCATGGGTGATGTTAATCGGGAGATAAGGTGATACCTTGCAATCCGTAAATAAATGAAATACATTCTGTTTAAAAATATTACAAATAATAACTTATATTGATTTTTAAGTTATGAATTATAATTAATTATGAATATTATGTTTACGTATTGAAATAAATGAGGCATATTTGCATCCTAATAAAAATTAAATAGAAAAGACATGTGTGGAATAGTTTGTGCATTTGATTTAAAAGAGAAGGCTGAGGTTTTAAGACCGCAGTTATTGGAGATGTCTAAAAAGATCCGTCATCGCGGACCAGATTGGAGTGGTATCTATAGTGATGATAAAGCAATCTTGGCTCATGAACGTTTGGCAATTGTAGATCCTGCATCAGGAAAGCAACCGCTGTTTAGTGAGGATAAGAAGCTGGTTTTAGCGGCTAATGGAGAAATATATAACCACCAGGAGTTGCGTAAGCAGTTTGAAGGTTCTTATAACTTTCAAACAGATTCAGATTGTGAAATTATTTTAGCTCTTTATCAGAAAAAAGGAGTTGATTTTATCGATGAAATGAATGGAATCTTCGGTTTTGCTATTTATGATGTTGAGAAGGATGAATACTTTGTTGCCAGAGATCATATGGGAATTATTCCTTTATATATAGGGTGGGATGCAAATGGGACTTTTTATGTGGCTTCAGAGTTGAAGGCTTTAGAAGGTGTTTGTACAAAAATTGAATTGTTTCCTCCCGGGCACTATTTGTCTAGCAAGGATGGTGAATTGACAAGATGGTATGTGAGAGACTGGACCGAGTATGAGGCTGTAAAAGAAAACCAAACAAGTATTGATGAACTTCATGATGCCTTAGAAGCTGCAGTTCACAGACAATTAATGAGTGATGTGCCTTATGGGGTATTATTATCTGGTGGACTGGATTCATCAGTGACCTCAGCATTGGCTAAAAAATATGCAGACAAAAGAATTGAATCTGGTGACACTCAGGAAGCATGGTGGCCGCGTTTACATTCTTTTTCAGTAGGACTGGAAGGATCTCCTGATTTGGCAGCTGCACAAAAAGTAGCTGATCATATTGGAACCGTGCACCATGAGATAAAATTTACCATTCAGGAAGGTCTGGATGCCATCAAGGATGTTATTTACAACCTTGAAACCTATGATATTACAACTATTCGAGCTTCAACGCCTATGTATTTAATGGCGAGAGTCATTAAGTCAATGGGAGTGAAGATGGTATTATCAGGTGAAGGGGCCGATGAATTGTTTGGTGGTTACCTGTATTTTCACAAGGCACCAAGTGCAGAAGAGTTTCACAAAGAGACCGTTAGAAAGCTTGAGAAATTGCATATGTACGATTGTTTAAGAGCGAATAAGTCGCTGACTGCCTGGGGAATTGAAGGTAGAGTGCCATTTTTAGATAAAG
>CAYQPI010000220.1:0-21425 GCA_964419405.1 uncultured Flavobacteriaceae bacterium | reverse complement strand
CGCAAAAAAATGCCTAAAGATGAAATTAGAATAATTGAACTTTTAAATTATCTTTAAGCTGTATTCTGAAGGTGAAGTTTGAAAGTTTTTAAAATGAAATTTTTGTTTGCTTTTTTCTACCGTGATAAGGTTCCTTTTCCTGAATGAGTATGGATGCTGTTTCGATCGGTTTTTTGAAATAGGTCTTGTGTGGTTTTTTCTTGCATATATCTAACTTTTGAGTGACAACAATATGAAATCAATAGTGCTGAGTCTTTTTGTTTTTTTGTTTGCGATTGGCATCAAAAGCCAGGAACTACCCCCTGTGCAAAATTATGGTAAGATTGATTATAATGGAGGGAATCAAAACTGGTCTATTACTCAAGACGGTGAAAAGCATTTGTATTTTGGTAATAACAATGGTCTGTTAGAATTCAATGGTGCTGTTTGGAATATGTACCCTTCTCCAAATGGAACCATTATTCGTGCGGTTTTTGAAAAAGACGGTTTGATATATTCTGGCTGCTATATGGAATTCGGTTATTGGAAACGTAATGGGTTTGGGCAATTGGTGTATCGGTCCTTAATTGAGAAGTTGACAGTGCCTTTAATCGATGACGAGCATGTATGGAACATTACCTCACGTGATCAATGGGTGCTCTTTCAAACCCTTGACAGGTTGTATATTTATAATACGAAAGACGAGACTTTTCAAATCGTCGATTTTAAGGTTTCCAGAGCAAAATTATTCAACCTGAAGGATAAATTATATATTCAAAAAGGTGATGGAGGGCTTTACAGTATTCAGAACGGTAAGCCTGTACTTGAATCCGATCATCGTATTGTTTTAAATAATTTTATTGTTGGTCTTTATGAACAAGAAGGCAGGTTGTTGTTGCTTACAGAGGATGGTGGATTTTATTTTCTGAATCAAGACGTGGTGAGCGAATGGGAACTTGACTATGAGAATGGTTCTGAGGAATTGTCAGTTTACTCAAGTCAACAGCTAAGGGATGGGAGTTTTGTTTTGGGTACCATTTCAAATGGATATATACGTTTAAGTGAGGAGGGTGAAGTTCTGGAAAAGATGAATCAGGAGGATGGTTTGGCAAATAACACTGTATTGTCAACTTTTCAGGATGTTGATGATAACCTTTGGTTGGGTCTTGACAATGGGATAAGTAATATAAATCTGGAATCGGTCTTTAGAGTATTTACTGATGCTAAAGGAGAAATTGGTGCAGTATATGCCTCTCTTGAGTACAATGGTATCTTGTATTTAGGGTCGAATCAGGGACTTTTCGCCCGCAAATTGACATCTAATGATGATTTTAAGATGTTAAAAGGTACTTCAGGACAGGTGTGGAATCTGAAGATGCTTGATGATTTGTTGTTTTGTTCTCATAATGACGGAACTTTTATTATTGAAGGTTTTAGCGCTAAAAATATTTTTTCTGATTCAGGGACTTGGGAAGTCAAAACAGTGCCTGACCATCCTGATTTAATGGTGCAAGGCAATTACAATGGCTTTAGCGTCCTCGAAAAAAAGAATCAGGACTGGGTTTTTAGAAATGTCATTGATGGCTTTGATATTTCATCGAAGTCTTTTGAATTCATAGAGCCAGCAAAAATAGTGATGAATCACGAACACAACGGTGTTCACATTGTAGGCTTGGATCCTGAATTTCAGTCAGTTGAAGATGTGAAGGTGTTGAGTAGGATTGGTGTTGATTCTCAGGTGTTTATGTATGATGACCAGATCTATTATTCTTCAGATAAAGGAGTCTATACTTTTGATACATCCACTTCGGCCTTGCGAAAAGACAGTGTGTTGACCAGCCTTTTTTACGATCCGAACGATCCTGTTTCAGGGAAGTTGCTTGTTGATCAGGAACGGGAACAAATCTGGGGATTTTCAGCGAATAATTTAATATCGTTACGTCCTGACTCCTTTGACGGCTCTCCCAAAAGAATGAAATTGTCAATACCTACATTTTTCAGGATAAATCAGGGTGTATTGGGTTACGAAAATATTTCAAGTTTATCAAATGGAAGTTATTTGATAGGTGCATCAGATGGGTATTCATTATTGAATTTGAATAAAATTCGGGAAAAGGAATACCTCATTTCAATCAATAGCTTTTTGCTAAAATTTCTACATGATGATAATGAGTACAAGGAGCTGGGTAAAGGCTTAGAGTTTAGTCATGACCAGAACAGTTTTGTCATCAATTTTGGTATTCCTGAATTTGATAACTATGCTGAAGTGGAGTATCAGTACCGATTAATTGGACTGGATGATCAATGGAGTAAGTGGTTCTCAGAGCCAAGTGTTTCTCTTGAAAATCTGAGGTTTGGAACGTATTCCTTTGAGGTTAGAGGGCGTGTGGGAAATACAATGACCCAAAATGCAGCTTCTAAAGAATTTTCGATCAACAGACCTTGGTACCTGTCAATCATTGCCATCATTTTATACGTATTGACGTTTTTGCTTGTGATGCTTTTGATCAATCGAATGTTTGTTCGGTATTATAGAAGGCAACGATCAAGATTGATCGAAGAAAATGAAAAGCAGCTGGAGTTTACGCGTTTAGAGGGGGAGCAGGAGATTATGAAGCTTCGAAATGATCGGTTGAGGTCTGAGTTGGAGAGTAAAAATAGAGAATTGGCGACGACGGCCATGAGTTTGATCAATAAGAATGAATTACTGCAGGGGATCAAAACCGATCTGCTGCAACTAGAGGATAGTGCCTCCAGGAAAGAGGTGGCGCGCGTTATAGATAAAAACTTAAGCAATAATAATGACTGGGAGTTTTTTAAGGAGGCGTTTAATAATGCAGATAAAGACTTTTTGAATAAGATTAAAAAACAACACCCCGAATTGACTGCTAACGATTTAAAATTCTGCGCTTTTTTGCGCTTGAATTTAAGTTCTAAAGAAATTGCTCCCTTGTTAAATATATCGGTTAGAAGTGTTGAAATCAAAAGGTACCGATTGAGAAAAAAATTAAAGCTTGAGCATTCGGATAACCTTGTTGACTACATCCTGGAGATTTGAGACCTATACAGGTTGTTAAAAGCTCTTAATTTTACTACAACATTTCCACAACATTTATAGATTTCCGCTCATTTTAAGGTTGTGGCATTATTTTTTTTTACAATTATTTTACATTCTCTTGATACAAGTCAATCCTCCGAACAAAGGGGGTTGTAATACTATTTTAACAATATCATGTACTTAATTAACAACTATAAGGTTATAGTTGTATGTTTTTTGTATAGGCCGTCTTTGAAGATTTACTCTTGATGTTCAGTAATTTTCTAGTTCAAAATATAATGTATGAAATCAAAAATATTTTTTATTGTTTTCTTTTCAGTTGTCATATCGGGTTATGCTCAGAATATAACAATTAAAGGAACTGTTTATGAGAGTACCGATATGCCGCTTCCGGGGGTAAGTATTCTTGTTAAAGGTGCGAGTCTTGGAACTGCCACTGACTTTGACGGAAATTTCGAGTTGGATGACGTTCCGGTATCTTCCGTTTTAGTCTTTTCATATGTGGGTTTTCAAACCTATGAAGTCCAGGTAGATAGTGATGAGACCTTGAGTATAGTGCTACAGGAAGATTCGGAAGCACTTGATGAGGTGATCATCATCGGTTATGGTACTCAGGCCAAAAAGGAAATAACCGGTGCCGTTTCTGTCGTAGGATCAGAGACTATTGAAAAACTTAACCCTGTTCAGGTAGAAAATGCTCTACAAGGACAGGTAGCCGGGGTAAACATTACCTCTCAATCAGGTTCTCCAGGTAGTTCTTCCACAATTAGAATTCGTGGTGTTACCACAAACGGGAATAACGATCCATTGATCCTTGTTGATGGAAACGTTATTGAAGACCTGAGTGTGATCAACCCCAATGATATTGAAAGTATGAACGTACTTAAAGATGCAACAGCTGGTATTTATGGGGTGAGAGCTGCTAACGGCGTTATCCTGATCACGACGAAATCAGGAACCAAGAGTAGTGATCTTCAATTTGAATTGGATACCTATGCCGGAATTCAGGAAACTACAAGAGAAATTCCTGTTCTCAATGCTACAGAATATGGAGTCTTGGTAAATGAAAGTTATGTCGCCGGAGGAAGTACCCCGCCATACCTGGATTTTACACAATTGGGACAGGGAACTGATTGGCAAAAGGAGATATTCCAGACCGCCCCAATTGCCAATGTCAACCTGGCCGTGAACAAGGGTTGGGAGGACTCAAAGCTATCGGTGGGAACTTCTTATCTAACACAAGATGGTATCGTTGGAGGAAGTGATGCAAATTTCAACAGATTTACGGGGAGGGTTAATTACAATTTGGATTTCTTAAAGAACTTTAAATTAAATACCTCTTTTATATATACAAACACGAATAGAAAGAACCTGCTCGAAAATACATTGGGATCTGTTTTGTTCAATGCCTTGAATATGGCGCCTACCCTTTCAGTATATGATGAGAATGGTGAGTTTACACTGGCCGAGGGATTGGGAAATGAAGTTATCAACCCACAGGCTCAGATCGCTAACACCTATGACAATACCAAGGTAGATAAGATCAGTGGAGCAATAGGTTTAAACTATACTTTCTTAGAGCACTTTACAGCGGAATCAAGATTTCAGTTCAATTATTCAGAGGTGAATGGTAAGGTGTTTATGCCAGAGGTCTACTATGGATCTGGTAAAGTCTTTAATGTTACCAGGAACAGTGTTACTGAATATCAGAACATTTTCAGGGATTACACCTGGGATACATTTGTCACTTATAAGAACAGTTGGAATGACAGTCATAACCTAACGGCACTTCTCGCCATGTCAGTGTTCCAGGCGACAGGAAAATTTTCTGGATTAACAGGCTTTGATATTCCAGATAATGATCCTAAAAATGCCAGTATAGAGAATGCCTCGGATGTTATGGATAATTATATCAATGGAGGTGATACTTATGATACACGTTTACTCTCTTATTTTACAAGAGCACAATATGATTATAAAGGTAAATACCTGTTATCGGTAGTTTTACGTCGAGACGCATCCACCAGATTTGGTCCTGAAAACAGGGCAGGGTATTTTCCATCTGTGTCAGCAGGTTGGGTCCTGACCGACGAATCTTTTATGGAAAAAACTTCCTGGCTTAATTTCATGAAGCTCAGAGTGAGTTACGGAATCGTAGGAAATGACCGTATCGCTGATTACGGTTATGTATCCCTATTAAATGGAGAAGCTACCTATGTTTTGGACGATGAATTGATCTTCGGAAAGGCAGAAGGGGCTTTAGCAAACCCAGAAATACAATGGGAAAAGCAAAAAACTTTTGACATCGGTCTGGACTTCAAATTCCTGGACAATAAGATTGACGTGACCATGGACTACTTTAACAAGAAGACCGATGACCTTTTATTAAGACCTCAGGTATCTGGAATTTTAGGAGCACAGGCTCCGGGTTCCAGCCCGCCTTATGTAAATGCCGGTGCTGTTGAAAACCAAGGATTTGAGTTTCAAATAGCCTACACTGATTATTTTTCAGATGATTTTAGATTTAATATTAGTTATAACATGACCTATTTACAAAACGAAGTGACTTTTGTTGCTGGAGAAAATGGTTTTGTAGCAGGTGGCTCATTTGGTGTGGGTCAGGAGCCTCCTTCAAGAATGGAAGTAGGGCAACCTATGGGATATTTTTACGGTTTGAAAACAGACGGCATTTTTCAGAATCAGGAAGAGGTTGATAATCACGCTACGCAGGCAAATGCGGCTCCCGGAGATCTTCGATATGTGGATACTAATGGAGACGGGCAGATCAATGAAGACGATCGAACCTATATAGGAGATCCGATCGCTCCATGGAATATGGGACTGAATTTAAGAATGGATTGGAAGCGATGGGATTTTGGATTATATCTTTTTTCTTCACTGGGTAATGAAATCGTTAGAAATTACGAGAGAAATCAGCCGCTGACCAACAGAAGCTCCTATTTCTTGAACAGATGGACGGGGGAAGGCAGTACCGATTCTTTTCCTAGAGTGAATACAGGAGCGAATTCTAATGGATTGTTTTCCGACTTCTATGTGGAGGATGCTTCTTATCTAAGAATTCAGAACATACAATTGGGCTATACTTTTAATGTTGATAATTCAAAAAGTATTGACAAATTCAGATTATATGGCTCAGTTAACAACGCCTATACATTTACAAACTATAAGGGTTATGACCCTTCAGCTTCTACAGGTGAACCTATAGGGGGTGGAATCGATCAAGGATTCTATCCGATTCCAAGGACCTATATGCTGGGCTTAAACCTTAAATTTTAATATCTATGAAAACAATTAAACATATAACAGTATTAGTCATACTACTAGTTTCGATAGTCATTTCATGTAGTGATGATTTTGTGGATGTTGAATCTCCGGATCCAAACTCGGAGGACTTCTTTAACAATGAAGGCGAATATCAGGATGCCTTAATTGGAGCCTATGACCTTTTACAGTCTACTTATATCAATGTAATGTTAGGGGAGATCGCTTCAAATAACACATTAGCCGGTGGAGAAAGTGCCAATGATGTTATAGGAATTCAGGAAATTGACGATATGATACACACCCCTGTGAATCAACAATTGAGGGACATTTGGAGTTGGATGTACGGTGGGATAAATCGCGCCAATTATATTATGGAGTTTCAGGACAAAACGGATTTTCCTGATAAGAATATTGTTCTTGCTCAGGCCCGTTTTTTGAGATCCTACTATTATTTCGAATTGATCAAATGGTTCGGAGACGTCCCTTTTAAACTGGATGAAAGAATTCAGTTTGGTGATCAGTTTGAATTGGATAGAACTCCAAAAGCTGAGATCTATGCTCAAATAGAACTTGATTTGATCTATGCTGCAGATAATTTACCTGCATCATGGCCGACGGAAGAAACCGGACGTGCGACGAAAGGTGCAGCTCAGGCCTTACTGGGCAAGGTATATCTGTATCAAGATAAATTTGCTGAAGCAGCGAGTGCATTGGATCAGGTAATCGCCGGACCATATGATCTGGTTACAGATTATAACACGATTTTCGAGAGAGATGGCGAGAATAACATTGAATCTGTGTTTGAAGTTCAGTATACGGATAAAGAAGGTGCAGGATTTGGATGTTTGCAATGTAGTGAAGGAAATGTAGCGGTTGGTTTTAACGGAATTAGAAACTATAGCGGGCCTGAATTTGAATCCGGATTCAGTTTTAATGTTCCGACCCAGGAGGCAGCGGATCAGTATTTGAATGCCGACCTTAGAAAAGATGTTGCCATTCTGGATATCGAGGCATGGTCGGCTGAGACAGGAGCAACTTTTGCCAAAGGATATGAGCATACAGGATTTTATAACAGAAAATATATCGCCCGTCAGGGAGACTTGAACACAGGTGATGCCAACCTGACCAATCCTAATAATTATAGGTCGATCCGTTTTGCAGATGTTTTATTAATGGCGGCTGAAGCTAATAACAGAGGAGGATTGGACGAAGGAAAAGCATTGAGCTATTTGAATCGCGTAAGAGTGAGAGCAGGGCTGGATGAGTTGAATGAAACAGGTAGCGCGCTTACTGACGCGATCTACAAGGAAAGACGATTGGAATTATTAGGTGAAGGTCATCATTTTTTCGATTTGGTCAGGACTGGCAGAGCTGCGCAGGATATACCGGGATTTACGAGTGGGAAACATGAATTATTTCCTATTCCATCAATAGAAATTGAATTAGCAGGAGGTCGCTGGGCCCAAAATCCAGGATATTAAAAACATTAAAAAGAAGAAAGATGAACTATTTAAAAACCCTTTTAGTATTAATAATTTTTGGAGCGGCCTTTGTTGCATGCGAAAAAAACGAAGTCTCCTATGCTTTTCAAGAAATATCGGCGCCGACGAATGTTGAAGCCGTATTTGACATTGCTCAGGATGATTCAGGACTAGTGACCATTACACCATCAGGTGAAGGAGCGCAATCATTTAACGTATATTTTGGTGATGTAGCCAATGAAGAACCTGAAGTAGTAACTCCAGGAGGTTCGCTGGAACACATATATCCGGAAGGACAATTTAAAGTAAGAGTTGTGGGTGTAGGATCAACAGCACTTACCAGCGAGTTTGCGCAAGTGATCAATATATCATTTAGTGCACCAGAAAATCTGGAGGTTACTATAGATCAAAGCAATCCAAATCCAAAACTTATTAAAGTAAGTGCGACTGCCGATAATGCAACGATGTTCGATGTGTATTTTGGTGATGTTGTGGATGAAGAAGCTACACCGTTGATGCCTGGTAGTGAAGTAGAGCATATCTATGCAGAAGCAGGTGACTATACGGTTAGAGTTGTAGCCATAGGGGCAAGTGCTGAAACCGTTGAGTCTTCTCAAGATATTACGATCGGAGAGGCTTCCGGTGCCATGGAGTTGCCAATTACTTTTGATGACCCCGCAGTAAATTATGCTTTTGGAACTTTCAATGGTACGACCTTTGAAGTGGTAGATAATCCTGATATGTCTGGTGCTAACGAGGCTGATACCAAAGTTGGAGCGATTACAAATTCGGGTGTGAACTGGGAAGGCGTATCTGCAGATTTGGGTACACCGGTTGATTTTGGAGGTGAAAACAAAACAATCACCATGAAATTTTGGTCAAATGTTGAGTTGCCAATTTTATTGAAGTTTGAAAATGGAGAAGAAGATGCAAGAGAGAATGAGGTTACAGCAACACACGGTGGAACAGGATGGGAAGTTGTAAGCTTTAATTTTGCCACTGATGCCGTGAAGAGCTTTATTGATGGAAACCAAGGAGCTGGCGAACCATTTGTGCCAACAGGTAAATATAGCACCTTGGTAATATTTGTGGACGGACCAGGAACAGCAGCTGGTACTTTCTATTTGGATGATATCGAACAAGAGGCTCCGGACTTAGATTGTACGGCTGAATTAGAAGAGAATATTGATCCGGCTCAAGGTGATATCAACTGGACATTTAAGACCAATGACATTGAGCATAGCTTTGAACCTTTTGGAAATATTTCATCTCAGATAGTAGTGAATCCAAATACTACAGGAATCAATGCCAGTTGTAATGTTCAAAACTACATTAAAACAGCAGGATGTGAAACATGGTCAGGTGTTGGTAAAGGATTGACCAATGCCATTGATTTGACTACATCACCAAATAAAGTTTTTAAACTTATGGTGTATGGTGAAGCCAAAACGACAAAAGTAACTTTACAATTAGAATTTGAACCTTTCCCAAATACAGATCCGTTGGTAGCTATTGATCAGGAAATGACAAAAGTAGGAGAGTGGGAAGAATTGACCTTTGATTTTTCAGCACATTCTGATAAGACCTTCAAGAGCATTATTGTATACTTCGACAGGGATAATACCTGTGATGACGCAGTATACTATTTTGATAACTTAAAACAAGTTGCGGGTGACGATAATGGTGGAGGAGATGCTCCAACAGCGCCTGCAGCTGATCCAACAGAAGATGCGGCTTCGGTACTTTCGATTTACAGTGATTCGTATACGGATAAAACGGGAACAAACTTTTATCCAGATTGGGGTCAATCGACAACTTTTGAAGAAGTTGATCTAATGGGAAATGCTTCATTGAAATATGCGGACATGAACTATCAGGGAATTGCCTTTGAATCCAAAGAGGATGTTTCTTCTTATCAAACCATACATTTGGACATATGGTCAAATGATTACACGAGTTTACCATTCTATTTGATCAGTGAAGGTTCAGGAGAGCAGAAAGTCGATATCAGCCTAAGCCCGAATACCTGGAATAGTATTGACATTCCAATGTCACAATTTTCAGATCAGGGCTTGTCATTGACAGATATTTTCCAGTTCAAGTTTGATGTTCAGCCGGATAACGGAGGTAGTATTTACGTTGACAACATTTATTTCTATGGCGGTGGAGGATCATCTAGCGGACCCGTTTCTGCGGCACCAATGCCACCTCAGGCAGAAGCTGATGTGATCTCAATATTTAGTGATTCATATACAGATGTTGCCGGTACAGACTTTTACCCGGATTGGGGTCAGTCTACCACTTACGAGCAAATTGATTTGATGGGTGATGCTGCGATCAAGTACGGAGATGCTAATTATCAGGGTATCGCCATAGGAACACCTGTAGATGCGACTACCATGGAGACTATTCATATTGACGTATGGTCAGATGATTATGCAGTGATTCCATTTTTCCTGATCAGTCAGGTGTCTGGTGAGAAGAGTGTTGATCTGGCCGTTAATGCCAATCAGTGGAATTCTATAGACATTCCATTAAGCGCCTTTACAGATCAGGGACTGGCCATTAATGATATTTTTCAGTTCAAATTTGATGTACAGCCCAATAATGGAGGTACTTACTATATAGACAACTTGTATTTCTTCAAATCTAGTTCCGGAGGTGGAGGTGGAGGATCAGCTACTGAGCCCGCTGGTGCCGCACCAACTCCTGGCCTGGATGCAGCCAATGTGATCTCTTTATTCAGCGACGCCTACACTGATGTGGCTGTTGATACTTGGAGAACAGACTGGTCAGCTGCTGTATTGGAAGATGTGATGGTTGATGGAAATGCGGCAAAAAAGTACAGTGCTCTTGATTTTGTCGGTATTGAAACTGTTTCGTCTCAGATTGATGCCACTACAATGACTCAATTTCACCTGGATGTTTGGTCGGCGGATTTCACAGAATTTAAAGTGAAACTGGTTGATTTTGGAGCTAATGGTGTATATGATGGCGGAGGAGATGATGTAGAGCATGAAATAGTGATAAGTAGCCCGGCTCAAGGAGAGTGGGTGAGTTTGGAACTTGACCTAAGTGATTTTACAGGTTTAACAACCAGAGCAAATATTGCACAGATTATTCTAGTAGGAGCACCTACTGGCAATAATACCGTGTATGTTGATAATGTATATTTTCACAACTAGGAGTTTAATCAGTTAAAAGGATTTTAAATGAAAACAATTAATAAAATCATATTTTCCCTGATGATGCTCTTCATCATCAACGGATGTCAGGAAGAAATTCCTGAGTTGGAAGCGCTATATGTTCCTACGGATCTTGGGGTGGTCGTAAATGTGGCCGATGACGGATCAGGTTTGGTGAATTTCCAGGCAACCGCATCTGAAGCTTTGAATTATCATTTCTATTTTGGAAACAGTGATGGTGAAGATGCCTATGTATCTTCTAACGGTGTGGCCTCAAACACGTACAAAAAGACGGGAACCAATACCTATTTGGTGAAAATCGTCGCTTTTGGAACCGGTGGTGTATCTTCCAGTATTACTGAAGAGATCGAGGTATTTGTAGATTTTGAAGTACCGGCAGAAATCATTCAATACCTTACAAATAACAGTTCGAAGAAATGGTATTGGAAACAGGAAGTATCCGGACATTTAGGTGTAGGACCGCAGTTTAATGATGCAGGAGATGTTGTTTCGGACCCTACATTTTATGCAGCGGCACCGAATGAAAAGGAAGGTTTATGTTTGTATGAGGATGTCCTTACTTTTACGGATAACGGTGATGGCACTTATGGTTATACACTGGAAAATCAAGGGAATACATTCTTCCATGCAGATGAGATCCAGGATGCTATTGGTGAACCTGGTCCAGGATTTGACGCCTGTTATCCATATGATACTTCCGGAGAAAAGGCTGTATTATTTAGTCCGATAACTTCTGGTGTAACACCTTCTACCGGAGTGAACATGGACTTTACAAATGATGGCTTTATGAGTTATTTCTTGAATTCGAGTTCTTATGAGATCATGTCTTTAACAGATGACGAATTGAAAGTGAGAGTGATTCAGCAGCGAAACGGTTTAGCCTGGTATCATATTTTCAGCAGTAAGGAAGCAGGATCTGGTCCTGATCCTGATCCTGAGTTTACTGATCTGGTATGGCAGGACGAATTTGATACTGATGGAGCGCCGGCAGATGCTAATTGGAATTACGATATCGGAAGAGGTAGTAATGGTTGGGGTAATAACGAATCCCAGTACTATACAAATAGAACAGAAAACGTTACTGTTGCTGATGGAATACTTAAAATAACTGCCAGAAAAGAGAATTTTGAAGGTGCTGAATATACTTCAGCCAGATTGAAAACACAGGACAAGTTTGATTTCACTTACGGAAGAGTCGATATAAGAGCCAAACTTGCCGGAGGCGGAGGTACCTGGCCTGCATTATGGATGCTTGGATCGAACATAAATACAGTAGGATGGCCCAGATGCGGTGAGATGGATATTATGGAATATGTTGGTAATAAGCCAGGTATCGTTCAAAGTGCGATCCATACGCCTTCAAGTTCCGGAAATACTGTGAATGTTAAATCCACGACTATTTCAAATGAGACTGATGACTTCCATGTATACTCGGTTATCTGGTCAGAAGGTCAGATTAGTTTCCTGGTGGATGATGTTAGGTTCTATACGTATAAACCAGCTGTTCAGGATGAGAATACATGGCCATTCGATTTAAGTCAATTCATAATAATGAATGTTGCCATTGGAGGAACCTTAGGTGGTTCAATTGACCCAGATTTTACTGAATCAGTGATGGAAATAGACTATGTGAGAGTTTATCAATAGGTCACTTAGTATATAAAGAGCATAGGAGAATGGAGCCTATGCTCTTTTTCGTTTTTTTAGGACAGATTTGAAAAGGTCTTAGGAAATTGAATATTAATAATTACATTTGAGATTGTATAAGCAGGTTTTCGCTTAGTTTCTGAATAAGATTAAAAACAACATCCCAAATTGACCGATAATGATTTAAAATTCTGCGCTTTTTTGCGCTTGAATATAAGTTCTAAAGAAATTGGTCGCTTGTTAATTATATCGGTTAGAGGTGTTGAAATCAAAAGGTACCGATTGAGAAAAAAATTAAAGCTTGAGCATTCAGATGACCTTGTTGACTATATTTTGGCGATTTAAAAACTTTACAGGCACGATTAAACTGGTTTATTTACCACAACATTACCACAACATTAGGTCTAGTATTGATTGTTAAATGTTAAAAGTTAGTATCGTCTTTAAACCCTTGTTTTAAGAAATGTATCTTTGCGATACCTTGTGTTTTAACCGTTTATTGGAGGGTACTCTTTGTTGATTGGTCTAACTATACATTGGGAATTGGGCAGGTATGTTTTTTGTATAGCTCATTTTTCCTATTTTCTGACGAACATTTTATATTTTGCTTAAAATTTTATACAGATGAAGACCAAATTTATTTCACTTATTGTTTTAATGATTTTCATAACCTCATGTGGAGGCGATGGTGACGGGCCGGAGACACCTCCTGTAGTATTGCCTACAAATTTGGTAGTTACTTATGATATTGAGGGAGCAAGTACAAGTGATCCTGAAGGAAATGGAACTGGAAATGTCACCTTTAAGGCTACAGCAAGTAATGCAACTTCTTATAGATTAGAATACGATGGCAATTCACAGCCAATGCCAAATGGAGAATTGACGATTGCATTTGAATTGCCAGGAGTGCAGGCCTATGAAATTAAGATATCCGCAATAGGTGCAGGAAATTCAACCATTAGTGAAAACATAAATATTGATGTCAAAAGAGAATATGAAGTTCCTGCTGATATTTTGACTTTGCTGACTAATAATGATTCGCAAAAATGGAGAATCAAAAGTGAGTCTGCTGGTCATATGGGAGTAGGGCCTCTTGGGGCAAACGCAGCAGATTACTGGTCAGCAGCTGCCTTCGAGAAAGAGAGTACCAGCTTGTATGATGATGAGTTTGTTTTTAGTGCTGATAAGTCTTTTGCGCATAAAACTGGTGGGGCAGTGTATGGGAAAGCAGGGCCTTTGGAGTCAGATCTTGGGGCTTCTTCTGAACCTAAAAATGAGGAAGATGAGATTGAAAACTATGCCTTGGCTGATTATTCCGGAACCTGGCAATATGCACCTATCAACGGGCAGGAAGTCTTGTATCTTTCTGATTTTGGATTTTTAGGATTTTATGTTGGAGGAACTCATGCCTATACTATTATTGCTAAAACTGAAAAAGATCTGGTATTAAGAACTGACGGAGCAGATGATCTAAGTTGGTTTATTATTATTACCACTGAAGAAGAGGCTGTGATTCCGGCAGACCCGGAATATACCAATTTGGTTTGGTCTGATGAATTTGATGTAGCTGGTGCTCCTGATGCGAATAAGTGGACATATGACCTTGGAGATGGTAGTGGAGCTGGTGAACCGGGTAAAGGATGGGGTAATCAAGAAGAGCAGTATTATACAGATAGACCAGAAAACGTAATTGTTGAAGATGGTGTATTAAAAATTATCGCTAGAAAAGAAAGCCTGGGTGGAGCAAACTATACCTCGACCAGAATGAAAACTCAAGGGAAATATGATTTCACCTACGGTCGTGTAGATATTAAGGCAAAATTGCCTTCAGGAGGTGGTACCTGGCCTGCCTTGTGGATGTTGGGTTCGAATATCACAAGTGTAAGCTGGCCTGCCTGTGGAGAAATTGACATTATGGAGTATGTGGGGAATAATCCTGGAAAGGTGCAAAGTGCACTGCATACGCCTTCAAGTTTTGGAAATACGGTCAATTACAGAAAAACTGATATTGAAAACGAGAATGATCAGTATCATATTTATTCTATGATTTGGTCAGAGGATCAGATTTCATTCTTACTGGATGGAGAACGTTTTTACACTTATAACCCATTGATCAAGGATAGCAATAACTGGCCTTTTACCAGAGATCAATTCTTGATTATGAATATTGCCATGGGAGGTGTTCTTGGAGGTACGATAGATGCCTCTTTTAACGAAGCCGAAATGGTTATTGATTATGTAAGAATTTATCAATAATCTCAGAAGTGTCAGATTATAGTCAATTAATTATAAAAAATAAGTTTGTTTCTTCGCTTGTTCATCTAGCCAGTTTTCTCAATTCTATAACAGGTGTTGAATTATGCAAGGAATGACTTAGGAAGATTGAGCATGAGATAATGGGACTTATGCTCTTTTTTCTTTTTTGATAAGCTCAAAAGTGAGCTGCAAAATGATTAGCTTTGGTAAAAGCTGTTTTGTTCAGTGATGTTTTACAAAAAGAATTTTTGTTCAAATTTGAACAAGTTAACATAAAACCAGATCCATGCCAAAAAAAATAATATTCATTGCATTTGTAGTATCCATAGGAGGATTCTTGTTTGGATTCGACGCCGGAATTATTTCAGGAGTCATGTCATATGCAGGTCCTGAATTTAACCTTAGTGATATTCAGTCGGGTTGGGTGGTTAGTTCGCCGACGTTTACTGCTATGCTGGCTATGTTGGTTTCAGGAAGGTTAAGTGATATCGTTGGGCGTAAGAAAATTTTAATTGTGGTGGCATTTTTATATGCTGTTTCAGCTTTGTTCTCAGCCTATGCAACGTCATATGAAATGCTCTATATAGCCCGAATGGTTGGGGGTGTGGCTTTTGGCGCGGCCTTGGTGCTCGCTCCAACCTATATTGCAGAGATATCTTCTGCTGAGAACCGAGGGAAACTGGTGTCTCTGCAACAGTTAAACATTGTACTTGGATTTTTTGCTGCCTTTTTGAGTAATTATTATTTCAACAGTCTTAATTCTGGAGGTGAATCAAGTTTTCTGACAGATGCCAATGTTTGGCGTTGGATGCTGGGAGTAGAATTTTTTCCTGCTGTCATCTATTTTGTCTGCTTGTTTTTTATTCCTAAAAGCCCGAGGTGGCTTTATACGCAGCATAAAGATGAAGAAGCAAGCAGAATTTTGACTGATATTCATGGAGAGGATAAGGCAACAGAGGAATCAAAAACCATTTTGGCGAGTTTATCTACTGAAAGTAAAGAAGCAGAAGAAAAGGTTCATTTGAGCGACCTACTAAAGCCTGCGCTGCGATTTGTGTTAACCGTTGGCCTGATCATTGGGGTTCTGCAGCAGATCACGGGCATCAATGCCGTGTACTTTTATGCAACGTCCATTTTTAAACAGACAGGAATAGGTACAGATGCGTCCTTCTCTCAGGGGGTGCTCTTGAGTTTCACTTCTCTGGTGTTTACCATCGTTGCCATTTTGCTCATTGATAAAATGGGCAGACGTCCTTTATTACTTTATGGACTGGCAGGAATAGCCATTAGTTTGCTCTTGTGTGCTTATGGCTTTAATGAGGCCACCTATAAACTGGACGCAGATCAGATCGAGCGTTTTGACTTTGCCGAAAAATCATCCTTGCAGGAATATGCAGGAAAGACCTTTGACAATGATGTGGCCTTTAAAAATGCCATGAAATCTTCTTTAGGTACCCAGGTGTATGGCAAGAATGAGGGAGCCATATTGGAGGCAGCCACTTCCATCAATGCCAATCTGGTATTGATAGGAGTTCTCGGCTTTATAGCCTGTTTTGCGTTTTCCTTAGGACCTGTAATGTGGGTGCTTTTATCAGAATTGTTCCCGAATCGATACAGAGGGCTGGCCATAGGAGTGATTGGTTTTATTAACTCCTTTGTGAGTTGGCTGGTGCAATTCATATTCCCATGGGAACTGTCCAATTTAGGAAATGCCATGAGTTTCCTGATCTTTGGATTGATTGCCCTAGCAGGATTCTTTGTGTTGTTGAAGATTTTACCAGAGACCAAAGGGAAGTCTCTTGAAGAAATAGAAACTGAACTGGTCAAAGCTTAAAAGGTATAAAGTGGGTGTTCTTGCACCGAAAAAAATAAAATGTAGATGATATAATTATTGTATAATGACAACGTACAAATCAATTTTTTTAGGAAAAAACAAAGCTTCGTTTGAAGCTGAGGAAATTAAAGGTGAGTTGATATCTTTTGATAATGAGGATTATTATAAAATATCGAACAACGATGCGATGCGACCATTTTTTATGAGCATTGTCAGTGATTCGAATCACTGGATGTTTATATCCAGCAATGGTGGTTTAACCGCCGGAAGGAAAGATTCAGGATCTTCATTGTTTCCGTATTATACGGATGATAAGATTACCGAATCTGCTGAAATAACAGGCAGTAAAACCATTGTTCGTGTTGAAAAGAATGACAAACTGTATTTGTGGGAACCTTTTTCAAATAAATACGAGGGGATCTATAAATTGTACAGAAATTTATATAAAAACAGCTTCGGAAATAAGGTTGTTTTTGAAGAGATCAATACAGATCTGGGATTGACCTTTAGATACCAGTGGAACTCAAGTGACCGTTTTGGATTTATTAGAAAATCTACCTTGATCAATACTGCAAAATCAGATGTGAAAGTTAGTCTGTTAGATGGCTTGCAGAATATTCTTCCCTATGGGGTAAATGCCCCTCTTCAGAACGACAGGAGTAATTTGGTGGATGCCTATAAAAAAAGTGAATTAGAAGGCGAGTCGGGTATCGGAATCTATGCCTTGAGCGCGATCATTGTTGACAAGGCAGAGCCAAGTGAAGCCTTGAAATCTACCGTGGTCTGGTCTTTAGGAATCAACGACCCTACCTATTTGTTGTCATCAAAGCAGCTTGATACCTTCAGAAGAGGAGGAGAGGTTCAGCAGGAAGTTGATATGAAGGCAGAAAAGGGGGCTTATTTTATAGGTGCTGAAATGTCCTTGGCTGCAGCAGATGAACGTCAATGGATGATCGTTGCCAATGTGAACCAATCGATGGTAAACATATGTGAAATTGCTGACTTGATTAAAAATGAAAAAGACCTGAGCAGCATCTTGCAGGAAGATATTGAACTGGGTTCTAAAAATCTACTGGCCTTAAATGCTGCCTCTGATGGGATGCAGTTGTCGGCAGATAAATTGATGAATACCAGACACTTTTCAAACACCTTGTTCAACATTATGAGGGGCGGCATATTTGACAATGGGTATCAAATTGAAAAGTGGGATTTCGTCCAATACCTGGAAACTGCGAATAAAAAGGTGTTTAAGAAAAAAGAAGCACTTCTTGCAGCACTGCCTGAAACCTTTAGTTTGAGTCATTTAAAAGGCCTGGCTGAAAAGGATCAGGATAAAAATTTCAAGCGACTTGCAATTGAATATATGCCGCTTAAATTTAGTCGTCGACATGGAGACCCGAGCAGGCCCTGGAATAAATTTTCAATCAATACGACCAATGAAACAGACGGGTCCAAGATTTTGGATTATGAAGGAAATTGGCGTGATATTTTTCAGAACTGGGAAGCTTTAGCACATTCCTATCCAGAATTTATCGAGAGTATGATCCATAAATTTCTGAATGCCACGACCTTTGATGGCTACAATCCATACCGTGTTACAAAGGATGGTTTTGATTGGGAAACCATTGAGCCAGATGATCCCTGGTCGTATATTGGCTATTGGGGTGATCATCAGATCATTTACCTGCTGAAGTTTTTAGAATTTATAGAATATCATTATCCAAATCGTTTGGCAAACTACTTTGATAAAGAGATGTTTGTTTATGCTAATGTGCCTTATAGAATAAAGCGCTATGAGGAGATATTAAAGAACCCTAAAGACACTATTGATTTTGACCATGAAGCGGATGAAAGAATCGCGCAGAAGAGGACAGAACTTGGTGCTGATGGTGCCCTTTTAAGAGATGAGAACTTTTTCATTTATAAGGTAAACCTGATAGAAAAGTTATTGGCCACCGTATTGGCAAAAATATCAAACTTTATTCCTGAAGGGGGAATTTGGATGAATACCCAAAGGCCAGAGTGGAATGATGCGAATAACGCTCTCGTAGGAAATGGAGTATCTATGGTCACCTTATATTACCTGAGACGTTTTTTACATTTCTTTGAAGGCATCGTTGCAAAAAAGGATGAAGAGACTATAGAGATATCTGTAGAATTGTCGCAGTTTTTCAACAGGGTCTTAGGAACGTTCAATGAGAATCAGCAGCTATTAAATGGCAGTGTCTCAGACAAGAAAAGAAAACTTGTCATGGACGGTTTGGGTCAGGCTGCCAGTGATTTTAGGTTAGGAATTTACGATCATGGTTTTTCGAGTGATAAAGAAACTATTTCAAAAACGGATCTTTTAGGGTTTTTGGATATTTCTAAAAAGTATTTGGATCACTCTATAGAGGCCAACAAGAGAAATGATAATTTGTATCATGCCTATAACCTGATGACTCTTGAGAACGATCAGGAGGTCTCCATATCCTATTTACCGGAAATGTTAGAGGGACAGGTGGCTGTATTAAGTTCAGGATACATTAACGGAGCTGATTCTTTAGAATTGCTCGATGCCTTAAAAAAGAGTGCCTTATTTCGCGAAGATCAATACAGCTATATTTTATACCCTAATAAGGAATTGCCAAGATTCGATAAGAAAAATAATATTCCTGCCGAAAAAGTGGCGTCATCTGTGCTTTTAAAACAGCTTTTGGAGGATGATAATGTTCAGATTTTACAAAAAGACAATGCCGGTGTATGTCATTTCAACGGTGCCTTTAATAATGCAGATAGCTTAAAAGATGCCCTGGCAGACTTGCCTGAGAAGTATGATAAACTGGTCGAGGAAGACAGGCAGTTGTTGCTAGATATTTTCGAAGGCATATTTGATCATAAATCGTTTACGGGAAGGTCAGGAACCTTCTTTGGTTACGAAGGTCTGGGATCTATCTACTGGCACATGGTGTCAAAGTTGGTTTTAGGAATTCAGGAAACCTGCCTGGCAGCCATTAACAATGGGGCAGATAAAAAGGCCATAGGAAGATTACTAGACCATTACTATGAAGCAAATGCCGGAATAGGCGTTCATAAATCACCAGAATTATATGGCGCTTTTCCTACCGATCCCTATTCACATACTCCAGGAAGCAAAGGAGCGCAACAGCCTGGGATGACGGGTCAGGTAAAAGAAGATATACTGAGTCGCTTTGGTGAGTTGGGTGTATTTGTAAGAGGCGGAGCCTTGTTCTTTTCACCAGACTTACTTCGCAAGCAAGAGTTTTTGAAAACTGCTCAAACCTTTCATTATGTGGATGTAGATCATCAGCCTCAAACGATGGAAATTGGCGTAGATTCCCTTGCTTTTACATACTGTCAGATACCCATTGTGTATCAAATATCAGATCATGATGGTTTACAGGTAGTGTATGATAAAAAGAATGTCTCCACGTTTAGCAGTTTGGATCTTGATGTGAGAACGAGTAAAAAAGTGTTTGAAAGAACGGGAGAAATTAAAAAAATTATTGTTTCAATCGAAAAATCGAGATTAAAATGAGAACGAAAATACGACTTGGATTAGTTGCTCTCTGTATGATTGTTTTGGTAGGATGTGAAAATACATCTAAAAAAGATCAAGAGAAGGAAGCCATAGAAACTGAAAGTGACGTCAAAGAAATGACAGCAGCAGATATCCTCGGGAACCCAGATTATCTGGCCATGTCATATGGTGGTTACAGACATGTGGATCACGATATTGAGCCTACCATAGATGAGTTGAAGGAAGATATGAAGCTGATGTCAGCTATGGGTGTTAGAATTGTCAGAACCTACAAAGTTCACCTACCGCAGGCAGCAAACCTGCTTCAGGCTATTTCAGAATTAAAAAAAGAGGACAGCAGCTTTGAGATGTATGTGATGCTGGGAGCCTGGATCGATTGTAAAAATGCCTGGACAGACCTGGAGCCAGATCATGAGGTAGAAAGCGAGGCAAACAAACCACAAATAGAGGAGGCAGCCAGACTGGCGAGCAAATATCCGGACATCGTAAAAGTAATAGCAGTTGGAAATGAGGCCATGGTGCATTGGGCAGCGACCTATTTTGTACAGCCCTCTGTAATCTTAAAATGGGTCACTTATTTACAGGACCTAAAAGTGGCTGGTAAGCTACCTAAAGATCTGTGGATCACCAGTTCAGATGATTTTTCTTCCTGGGGCGGTGGCGGCGCTGAATACCATACCGAAGATCTTGAAAAATTATACAATGCCGTAGATTATGTTTCCATGCATACCTACCCTTATCACAATACACATTACAATCCTGAATTTTGGATCATTGAAGATGATGAGAAACTGTCGGATATTGAAAAAGTAGATGCTGGGATGATACGAGCACGGGATTTTGCCAAAGCTCAATACGATAGTGTTGCCGGTTATATGAAAAGCATCGGCGTAAAAAAGCCAATACATATTGGTGAGACAGGATGGGCCACAAAATCAAACGGCTTTTACGGCGACCCTGGTTCCCGGGCCACCGATGAGTACAAGGCTGGAAGGTATTATGAGCTGATGAGAGAATGGACGAATGAAGCTGGTATATCTTGTTTCTATTTTGAAGGGTTTAATGAACCCTGGAAAGATGGTAAAAATCCTTTAGGGTCTGAGAATCATTTTGGTTTGTTCACCGTTGATGGGCAGGC
>CAYQPI010000219.1:0-2422 GCA_964419405.1 uncultured Flavobacteriaceae bacterium | reverse complement strand
ACCTTACCACAAACATCTCTTAAGGTAGCCTGTGCCATTTGCGAGATGGCAAAAACGAAATCTTCGACTTCAAGAATAGCTTTTGTAGCATCATTGATTTTAAAAAACACAACTCCATTAATTAGACAGGGAACATTGTCTTGGGTCATTACTTCCTGTTTTTGAACATTAATGGTAATCACACGAATGTCTACGAGTTTGATTCTGTCTACCAGAGGAATAATCCATCGTATACCTGGTTTTAAAAGAGAGACATATTTACCAAACCTAAATTTAACGGCTCTTTTGTATTCATATACGATTCGAATGCCGGCTAATAAAAAAACAATTAGAATTACTAAGAAAAAAGTGATAGGATTCATAACTATCTGTTTTAAGTGAAAATAATTATGGCAACCCTTTAAGATACAAAAAATCAATGATACATCAAAGGTATTTGCATTGAATAATTTGGCTGAACAATTATTTCAAAAGCCAGTCTAATTCCGGGAACTTGTCAAAATATGATTTTAAGAGTTCTTCGTTATATGCATCACTTCCATCCAGGTTAGAGCTTAAAAGAACAGGAGGGACCTGACCTGAATCTTTTATTTGGATTATTATTTCGCTAACCAATAACTGAATAATATAAGACCCGGTAATGGTGGAAGTGGCTCCAAACTTATATGGCTCACTTTTGAAACCCATAGCGGCATCTCCAGGATAGCCGCAATTGTCAATGACGTGATCTGCCACCTCAAATAGTTTCTTTCCACTTTTATGTCTTGATGCAATGGAATTGCTATGGGCCATATTTGTGATACAAATGACCAATAGGCCCATTTTTTTTGCTTCAAGTGCCATCTCTATTGGTACTGGGTTTCGTCCGGAATTAGAAATAATGATAATCACGTCTTTAGATCTTACTCCGTTCAGCGTGAGGATGGATTTTGAAATTCCTTCAATACGTTCTAAGGCGGTGCTCTTCCACTTTGTTCCGTGCAGCATGAATTCAGGTTCAAGTATTCCTTTGGCCGTAAACAAACCTCCGGCACGAATATATAATTCTTCAGCAATGACATGTGAATGTCCGGTTCCAAAGCCAAAAAGAATCGAACCTTCTAAGGTTTTTTTAGCGATGATCTTTCCTAACTTTTGTATCACAGGCAATTGCGTATCCATGATTTTGGACAGCATTTCGCTAACAATAGTATGAAATTCGTCAGATTTATTCACAACGTTTAAACTTTAATGAAAATTTTCTTTTTATACAGGATATAGGCAGGGATAAAACATATCATTGTATAGAGTATTGACCATAAAAAGGATGCCAGCTCAGGTACCATCCCGGCATTGACCAATCCATTATAGAAAAATCCTCTTACACCCATGATATCATTTAAAAGCCAAGGAAACATTCCTGCAAATACATAAACCGTAATGGCATTACTACCGTAAATGACGCCAAATTTAGCTGATTTGTCGTAGCCCATGACATCGACAAGTAAAATACAGGCCGCCAGAGCCATAAAGGCCCATCCGGAAGTGAATAAGACATAGGAACTTGTCCAAAGATTTTTATTGATTGGGAAAAATAGATCCCAAACGTAACCTCCAACTACACATAGCAAGCCAATCAGAAACAGATAATTCAATTTCTTTTCTATTTCCATTTCTAATTTTAGTAATTGCCCCGCGAACATTCCTGTCATCCCTGTAACAATAGCGGGAATGGTACTCAATAAACCTTCTGGATCCCATGTGCCTTGCCACATTCTTAATGGGATAACAATACTGTCGATCCAGGCGGCAAGGTTTTTACCAGGCTCAAGAACACCGGCACCTATTTCAGGAACTGGAATCAGCATCATGACAAGCCAGTAACCGATTAAAGCACCTGCAGCAATTTTTATTTGTGTTTTCAAATTCACGGCAAGAAATATGTGTGCACAAACCAGATAGACAATTGCAATACGTTGAAGAACACCGGGGATCCTTAACTCGGCAAAATTGAAATCCGGAAAGAGGTTTAGCAACAAGCCCAGGGCAAAAATCTTCATGGATCTGATCCAGATTTTTTTCCTCATTTTCTTCTTATCTGCTCCCGCATCGAGTTGTTTATAGGATGAAAGAACAATTGATACTCCAACAATAAACAGGAAAAAAGGATAGACAAAATCTGTGATCGTTATGCCGTGCCAGTCAGCATGGGCCAGTGGCCAATAAATATGATCCCATGAGCCGGGATCATTTACAACAATCATGAGCGCAATCGTTAGCCCCCGAAGCATGTCTAAAGAAATAAGCCTTTTGTTTGAATCGAATTTTTTCATAGAATTACTGTTTTAATTGATTTGTTTTTTCAACTGTGCTGGTTCTACCACCTCTCCCTTTCCGATTAAAGGCGCGTAAATTGACCTTTTTTGAATCAACTTGAACAGGG
>CAYQPI010000218.1:0-4900 GCA_964419405.1 uncultured Flavobacteriaceae bacterium | reverse complement strand
AGTATTTCTTTCGATAATTCATTTAGTACTTCTTTTTGAATCACTCGTTTAATTGGTCTTGCCCCAAATTGAGGATTGAAACCTTTCTCAGATAAGCTTGAAATCGCTTCGTCCGTAGCACTTAGCAAAATGTTTTTATCCTTCAGCATTTTGGAGAGTGCGTTTAGTTGTAAACGAACAATTTCAGTTACTTCTTCTTGATTTAACGGTGTAAACATGATGACTTCATCAATTCTGTTCAAAAATTCAGGGCGAATGGTCTTTTTAAGCAAGCCCAAAACATCAATTTTGGTTGTTTCAATAATGGCGTCTCTTGCAGACATATCCATGTTTTCAAAATTTTCTTGAATGATTTGTGCACCCATATTTGAGGTCATGATGATAATGCTGTTTCTAAAATCTGCAACGCGACCTTTGTTGTCTGTCAATCGGCCTTCATCCAATACTTGCAATAGAATATTAAAAGTGTCAGGATGCGCTTTTTCAATCTCATCCAGCAAGATGACTGAATACGGTTTACGGCGCACGGCTTCAGTGAGCTGGCCGCCTTCATCATATCCAACATATCCGGGAGGAGCTCCAATTAATCTACTTACAGCATGTCTTTCCTGATATTCACTCATGTCGATACGTGTCATGGCAGACTCATCATCAAAAAGATAATCTGCAAGAGCCTTTGCCAATTCAGTTTTTCCGACCCCAGTCGTACCAAGAAATAAAAATGAACCAATAGGTTTCTTTTCGTCCTGCAATCCTGCACGAGATCGCCTCACCGCATCAGCAACCGCTTCGATGGCTTCATTTTGTCCGACGACACGCTGATGCAGTTCTGACTCTAGTGAAAGTAATTTCTCTCGATCGCTTTGCAACATCTTTTGTACAGGAATTCCGGTCCATTTGGCCACAACTTCGGCAATATCTTCACTGGTAACTTCTTCTTTTATCAATGAATTCTCCTGATTTTGTTCCAGTTCTTGTTGGTATTCTACTAATTTTTCTTCTTCAACCTTTATTTTACCATACCTGATTTCAGCTACCAGTCCATAATCACCATCTCGTTCAGCTCTTTCAGCCTCGAGTTTGTATTTTTCTATATGCTCTTTGGTACTCTGAACCCTGTCAACAATTTCTTTTTCACTAGTCCATTTCGCATTGATTTCATTTCGTTTTTCTTTGAAATTAGCCAATTCTTCTTTAAGGAATTTAAGTTTTTTCTTGTCATTCTCCCTTTTGATGGCCTCAATTTCAATTTCCAATTGCATTACCTTTCTGTCAAGTACGTCCAGCTCTTCAGGCTTTGAATTTATTTCCATTCGTAGCTTGGCCGCAGCTTCGTCCATCAGGTCAATGGCCTTGTCGGGTAAAAATCGATCGGAGATATAACGCTGAGACAATTCAACCGCGGCAATAATGGCGCTGTCCTTGATTTCAACCTTATGATGAGTTTCATATTTGTCTTTTATACCTCTAAGGATAGAAATGGCACTTTCAGTATCAGGCTCATTGACCACAACCTTTTGAAACCTTCTTTCTAGGGCTTTGTCTTTTTCAAAATGTTTTTGGTATTCATCTAAAGTGGTTGCTCCAATAGCTCTTAGCTCCCCTCTGGCCAAGGCAGGCTTGAGAATATTGGCGGCATCCATGGCACCTTCGCCACCTCCAGCACCCACAAGGGTGTGGATTTCGTCAATAAACAGTACGATTTCTCCATCTGAAGAAATGACTTCTTTTACCACTGATTTTAACCTTTCTTCAAATTCACCCTTGTATTTAGCACCAGCAATTAAAGCACCCATGTCAAGAGAATAGATCGTTTTGTTTTGAAGATTTTCAGGAACATCGCCTTTGACAATTCTATGAGCTAAGCCTTCGGCAATCGCTGTTTTACCCGTACCGGGCTCACCAATTAATATGGGATTGTTTTTTGTGCGTCTCGACAGGATTTGCAAAATCCTTCTGATTTCTTCATCTCGCCCAATGACAGGGTCTAGTTTTCCGTCGTTTGCCAACTGGTTCAAGTTTTTCGCATATTTGCTTAAGGAATTATAGGTTTCTTCAGCGCTTTGAGAAGTAACCCGATTTCCTTTGCGTAGCTCTTCGATGGTGCTCATTAAGTCTTTCTCGTTAATACCATTATCTTTTAGCAGCTGCGTAGTATCCCCCTTAGAATTTAAAATGGCCAGCAACAAATGTTCAAGAGAGACATATTCATCTTTCATTTTCTTTGCAATATTGCTTGCATCGATCAGCATTTTATTACTGGTTTTAGACAGCATTAATTCACCTCCTTTAACGGTAGGTAAGCTCTGAATGATCCTGTCTAAGGTGCTATTGAATACGTCAATGTTTACTCCGAGTTTTTTAAGGATAAACGGTGTGACATTTTCATCAGTTTCCAGAATCCCTTTTAGAACATGAGCATTCTCAATATGCTGATGTTCTGAGCCCTGCGCAATCTGTTGCGCTTTCTGAATGGCTTCTTGTGATTTTATAGTGAAATTATTAAAATTCATAATGTATATTTTTTGTTTTACACTGATTCAATCAAAAGATGTTCCATTCGTACACTATCAAATTTGATGTGTCAATTTGGCTGAAATTGAGCGTTTTAGCTGACTTTTTGACTTGTTTTATGTCAATATGCTTCGAGTTTTATTGCGATTGTTCATGAAATCTCTAAGTCATTTAACTATGGAGCAAAAAAAAAGCCCCTGATTTCTGGGGCTTAGATTTTTTGATTCTCTTGGTCTAAAGTGCCAAGCCGCTCAATACCTCTTTTAAATAAGGGTCTGAAGGCCTTGGTGCATTTGAGTCCAAAATATTACCTTCTTTATCGATCAAGATAAATCTTGGGATTCCTTTGATGTTATAAGCAGTTACAAATTCAGAATTCCAATCCTTATCGGCTAAGATCTGAATTCCTTTTAGGTCTTCATCTTTTATCATTTTAAGCCATTTGTCTTTGTGTTCCATTTTATCAATTGACAAACTCACAAAAGCAATATTCTTTCCATGGTATTCCTCATCCATTTCTTTTAGGAACGGAATCTCCCGTTTGCAGGGACCACACCAGGTTGCCCAAACATCAACATATACGTATTTTCCTTTAAGATCATCCAGCGAAACGTTTTTGCCATTCTGATCGGGGTAGTTAAATTTAGGTGATGGATCTCCCTTATTGAGCCCTATATAATTAGCATGCTCATTTTCATAGTTAGACTGGAAAAAATCAATCAATTTTTGATTTGACGCTCTTTCCATGCTGATTACTTCTTCTTCAAGTCCATCCGTATTGGTAAGCATGGCTTCAAGATCCGCTTGTAAGGTGTTTATCTTGGTGTCAAAAGCCTCTTTTTCTAAAGAAAAAAAGGAGGCGTAATCGGTTAATTTTTCATCCTTGATAAATTGAATTTTATCGCCTAAATAATTGTTTGTTACGGCACCTTCACCTTCAAAAGTAATAGACTCAGGGAAATTGTCCATGTCCATCTGGATATCCATATCATATCCGTTTTTTAAATAAATAAACCCTTGTTGTTTTCCATCTGTAATTCCATGAAAACCATCAACAACTTTTAAAGTATCCTTAAAAGAACCATCTTTATTAACTTTAATGACTTTTTTAAAGTTTTTACCCATGATCAGAACAGAGTCTAATTCTGAGTTCTTGATATTTCCTTCAATGCTTACATAGGAATTAGTTGACTTTTCGCTACATGCAATCAAGGTAATGGCTGCAAAAAGCGCTACGAAATATTTCATTTTACGATTTTTTTTTGCTTACAAATGTATGTTTTTCACAGGAATTATCATTTTTAGTTCTGTTAAACATAATTTAAATTTTACAGGCTGTTGATCAAGTTGAAGTGCCGGCAAGACGAAAAGGTGCTGGTTTTCTTAATTTATATCGCTGGTCACCGCCTTTTAATGTAAGATGAATCAATCTGTTTCAAGTATTCTTTTTTAAGCTCTAATTCACTGATAAATAATTATTTTTTTAATTAATATATTGATTTGAGTTTAGTATTTTTGCCAACCTAAAACACATGAGATGCCTACAATAAATGAGTTAAAAGATTTTTCTACACAGGTTAGAAGAGATATCGTAAGAATGGTAAATGCTGTAAATTCTGGACATCCGGGAGGATCATTAGGATGTACTGAGTTTATGACAGCTTTATATCAGGAAGTGATGGACTATTCTTCAGACTTCAATATGGACGGAAAAAATGAAGATATTTTCTTTTTATCTAATGGCCATATTTCTCCTGTGCTTTATAGTGTTTTAGCGAGAAGTGGGTTTTTTCCTGTTTCAGAATTAGCTACTTTCAGAAAGATCAATACAAGACTTCAGGGACATCCTACAACACATGAAGGATTACCAGGAGTAAGAATGGCAGCCGGTTCATTAGGTCAGGGACTCTCAGTTGCCTTGGGAGCGGCCAATGCAAAAAAACTGAATGGGGATAAGCATTTGGTATATACTCTTCACGGAGATGGTGAATTACAGGAAGGTCAAATTTGGGAGGCGGTCATGTATGCTGCTGGTAAGAAGGTAGACAATTTGATTGCGACCATCGATTATAATTTAAAGCAGATTGACGGAGCTACTGATGACGTGATGCCGTTAGGAGATGTTCGAGCTAAGTTTGAGGCTTTTGGATGGAAGGTGTTGGAAGTGACCGATGGTAATGATATAGAAAGTATCCTTGCAGGCTTAAAAGAGGCCAAAGCTGCGACTGGAAAAGGACAGCCAATTTGTATATTGATGCATACCGAAATGGGTAATGGTGTTGACTTTATGATGGGAACACATGCTTGGCACGGGAAAGCTCCAAACGCAGAGCAATTGGAAAGTGCACTTGCTCAAAACCCAGAGACTTTAGGCGATTATTAGGTT
>CAYQPI010000217.1:0-23321 GCA_964419405.1 uncultured Flavobacteriaceae bacterium | reverse complement strand
GGAAAAATCTATTCCAGCCGTGAATTCAGGAAACGACATGGTGGGCCTGGCACAAACCGGAACAGGAAAGACCCTGGCCTACCTCCTGCCTGTACTTAAATCTCTCACCTACTCTGAACAAACTCACCCAAGAGTATTGATTCTTGTACCAACCAGAGAGCTGGTTGCTCAAGTGGTCACAGTAGCTGAAGAACTTACCAGCTATCAAAACGTTAGAATTGCAGGAGTTTTTGGCGGAGCCAACATCAATACACAAAAAGAAATGATTGTTGAAGGCTTGGATATCCTGGTAGCGACTCCCGGCAGGCTTTTTGACCTGGCCGTTTCAGGTGTTCTACGACTTTCATCAATTCAAAAACTTGTGCTTGACGAAGTAGACGAAATGCTTTTTATTGGTTTTCGCCCCCAACTACTCAACATACTGGACATCTTGCCAAAAAAACGACAAAACATCATGTTTTCGGCAACGATCACCGAAGATGTTGAAGAAATGATCAACAGCTTTTTTCTAAGACCGAAAAAAATAGAAATTGTACCGGTAGGAACTCCTCTGGAAAAAATCACTCAGTCGGGAATTTCAGTCCCAAATTATAAAACCAAGGTGAACTACTTGAAACACATACTCCCGGATACCTCTTTAGAAAAGGTATTAGTGTTCACCAAGAACAAAAAAATAGCTGATAGACTCTATCAAGAATTGGAAGAAGACTTTGAAAATGAAATCGACCTGATCCATTCGAATAAATCTCAAAACTACCGCTTTCAGGCCATAGAAAACTTTCAAAAAGGTGACGCTCGAATTCTAATCGCAACAGACATTGTATCAAGAGGAATGGATATTGAAGGCGTGAGTCACGTAATCAATTTTGACGCTCCCAAATACCCAGAGCAGTATATTCACAGAATTGGAAGAACGGGACGCGCGAGAAAAAGCGGCGATGCCATCTTCCTATTTATTCCTTCTGAAGAAGAATCACTGCTTGAGATCGAAATTTTAATGCAAAAAGAGATCCCGATCGAACCATTGCCAGCTGAAGTAGAGATCTCCAAACAACTGATGCCGGAAGAAAAAGACAGAAGCTCCGAAAAAGAGATTGGAGGAAAAATTAAAAAGGTGGAAAAATCTGGTGCAGCATTTCACGAAAAAAGCGAAAAGAACAAAAAAGTTAATCTCGGCGGATCCTATAAAAGAGAGATCAAAAAAAAGTATAAAAGGCCTAAAACCAGAGGCCAGAAGACCAAAGGAAAAAAATAGAATTTCCTGCAATAAAAAATAATCCTAATTTTTCTCGTTTTTTTTTCGACGCATTACAATATTAGAAATGTAATTGCGTTGTATTAACTCATTAGTTTTTATTTTAAAACTAGGGAAAATTGTTATTGTTAAAGAAGAGAACTCTCCTGTAAAAGGGAGAGTTTTTTTATGCTCTTTACTTTTCTATAAAACTGACTAAAATAGTCAGCAACCTAAAGTGTTTATTTAAAAATAAATTTGATTTATTTTCACCTCTTAACAATATAAAAAACTTTGTAGCGTTGTATTAACTCATTAGTTTTTTTTATTTTAAAACTAGGGAAAATTGTTATTGTTAAAGAAGAAAAACTCTCCAAGGAATTGGAGAGTTTTCTGTTTTACAAGAGCTTAATTTGTTAGCTTCTTTTTATTTCAAAGCTGCAGACAACACCTTTCCTGTCACACTATTGGGGTAAGAAATCTGGAGTAGATTCGAAATGGTAGGAGCAATATCAATGATCTCCACATAGTCTCTGCTTCTTCCGCTCCTGATCCCTTTTCCATAAAACATAATAGGCACATGGGTATCATAGGCATAGCCAGAACCGTGCGTCGTTCCATTATCTTCATGATAGGTTGAAATAATACCAGGATTAGGAACCATCATGATATCACCAGAAAATTTCTGATTGTAACCATTCTGCACATAATTCATTATACCTGACTGAAAATCAGAAGTCTGCAAGGTTTTAGCAGTCACAACCTTATAAATACCGTCATAGTTAATAATATCCTTAGACAACTTTTCTGCCACCAGGTTTGCATCAAGATCCAAACTATCCATCACCTTGTGATTAAAAAATAGTTGATTGTTAGACACATTCTCTACCAAATGAGGCACCTCATAATACCTCATTGTCAAATTATTCAAATATTCCCGAAACGCGGTATAGTCAAAATATCCGGCAGGAACCTTTAAGGATTTTAAATAAGCCGGTACCGGAACAACCGCATGATCTGCAGTTAGAAACAAGGTATAATTACCTGAGCCCAGAGCCTTGTCCAGATAGTTTAACAATTCAGATATTTCCAAGTCAAGCCTCAAATAAGTGTCTTCAATCTCCTTAGAATCAGGACCATACTTATGACCTATATAGTCAGGACTGGAGAAACTTATTGCCAAAAAATCTGTAAAATCTCTTTGCCCTAATTCCTCACCTTCAATAGCAGCAATGGCAAATTCTTTTAACAGAGAATTTCCATAAGGGGTCTCTTTAATAAGGTCAAAATGGCCGTTTGCCTCGCTTAATTTTTTAAGCTCATGAGGAAATACCGGCTTTTCTTCACCTTCAAAAACACCTTCATACGGATTATCATCAGCAATACTGGCAGTATATGTTTTTATGGGATATAAGGTTTCCCAATCGTTTTTCATGTATTTTTTTGGCCATGACTTCTTGTTGAAATCATTTACCCACTTCGGCAAAGCATCCATATAATAAGATGAGGTAATAAAACTGCCTTCTTCTTTTCCAACGAACCAATAAGAACCGTTTGACGTATGACCTCCAGGCAAGACAGCCGACCTGTCCTTTAAGCCTATGGCAATCGTTTTTCCATTCATATTCTGCGACATCCTCAACTCATCAGTTACCGTTGTGACCATTAGTCTTTTGGGCGACTTTTGTTCATAAATCTTCTCGGTACCTACTGCCTGATAATCAAAATCATCCACACAATAAATCATCTTTTTCTTATACTTGTCATACCAGTCATTGGCAATGATTCCATGCCCACTCCCCGTTGTTCCTGTATACACCGAAGCATGACCTACCGCGGTCACCGTAGGAACATAATTAAAATGTGCATTTTCAAAATTATAACCCTCTCTTAAGATACGCTTAAAGCCATCTTCGCTATACCTGTCATAGAATCTGGACAAATAATCATAGCGCATTTGATCAACTATAATACCAACGACTAATTTGGGCCTGTCAACCGTAGTAACACTTTGAGCCTTTGCGTAAAACCCCATAAACAAAAGGCATAAAACAACTGGTAATTTTCTCATTCTGTTTTTTTTGATGGCCAAATTTAAGGATAAAAGAATTTGAATATGATTATATGTCTGCTAAATTTTAATATTTTAGCATTATTCTAATCGTTATGAAATACTTTCAAAATATCGGGCTTTATTTTATCATGCTTGGTCAGGTTTTTAAAAGACCTCAAAAGGGATCAGTGTTCAGAGAAAGCCTCTTTAAGGAAATAGAAGAGCTAGGTCTAAAATCATTGGGAATTGTTGCTTTTATTTCATTTTTTGTTGGTGGCGTTGTAGCTATTCAAACAGCCTTGAATGTTGATAGTCCCTGGATTCCAAAATACCTGATCGGATTTGCGACTAAAAGATCGATCATCCTGGAGTTTGCCCCCACATTCATGTCGATTATTCTGGCAGGAAAAGTGGGCTCATACATCACCTCAAGTATAGGAACCATGAGAGTTACAGAGCAAATAGATGCGCTGGAAGTCATGGGCGTCAATGCTCTTAATTATTTGGTATTCCCCAAAGTGATTGCCGCTGTATTTTTTTACCCATTCATCGTTTTACTTGCCATGTTTCTGGGCATCTTCGGAGGCTGGGTTTCTGGTTTTATGACGGGGCTCTTTACCTCAGACAGCTATATATCGGGCATACAATTAGACTTTCAGCCCTACCTGATAAGATATGCCATTATAAAAACAATGGTTTTTGCCTTTGTCATCTCTACCGTACCTTCTTTTTATGGCTTTTATGTAAAAGGGGGATCTCTTGAAGTAGGAAAAGCCAGTACGCAGGCAGTGGTTTGGACAAGTATTGTAATCATTTTATTAAACTATTTCTTAACTCAAATGCTTTTAGGATAGATGATTGAAGTTAAAGACATACACAAATCATTTGGTGACCATCACATATTAAAAGGGGTCTCAGCCACCTTTCACAAGGGAGACACCAGCATGATCATTGGCACCAGTGGCTCAGGAAAAACCGTTTTCTTAAAATGCTTATTGGGCTTGTTTTCACCAGAACAGGGAGATATTTGCTACGACAATCGCTATTATAGTAAAATGAGCATCTCAGAAAGAAGGGATCTTCGTAAAGAAATTGGAATGGTATTTCAAGGTGGCGCCCTGTTCGATTCTGAAACCATAGAGAACAATATCAAATTTCCTTTAAAAATGTTTACCAATCAGACGGAAGAGGAAATGCTTGATCGTGTGAATTTCGTGCTAAAGAGGGTTCGTCTGGAGAATGTAAATCAAAAATTTCCGGCAGAAATATCAGGAGGGATGCAAAAAAGGGTGGCCATTGCAAGAGCTATAGTCATGAATCCGAAATACCTTTTTTGTGACGAGCCGAATTCAGGGCTTGACCCACAAACCGCTATTGTGATTGACAACTTAATTCAAGAAATTACAGATGAATACCAAATGATCACGATTATCAACTCTCATGACATGAACTCTGTGATGGAAATTGGCGAAAAGATCATTTTCTTAAAACAAGGACTCAAGGAATGGGAAGGCTCACATAAAACGATCTTTAAAACTGATAATAAGGCAGTAACAGACTTTGTTTATTCCTCAAATCTCTATAAAAAAGTAAGAGAAGTGTATAATAACAGCTAAACAACTATTCATTTACAACTTGTCCTAATCTGTACTTTTCGAGCCTTATTTCATTTTGCTCACCTTCTTTAGTTTCTATGCTTATAGTCAATTCCTGCACCTCTTTCAGCATAGATTCATTGACCAAAAGGTCACATATTTTGATAGACTCAGTATTTAAATCATTTATTTTCAATATCTTATCACCAAAACTCATTTGATTTGATAAATCTTTATCCCATACCAGGCCAACAACGAGCTTTCCATCTTGTACCGTAGGACTAAAGGACCACACCTCCTCTTGTAGATCTGCAGTATCCTGATAGGCCTGAAAATAAAATCTTCGATCTTTAAAATTCATAGTTACAATACCAAACTCAAAGATATCAGCCCCTATCCTTGATTTCACGGAAGGAGTAGACACACTGATCACATTTGAAAAAGCATGCCCCAAAATACCCATCTCAGAAACCATGACTCTATAGTGCCTGGTTGGCTCCGAAACTCCAAACATCCCTAAGCCTTTAAACCCTTCTGCCATTCCTGTATGACTAAACACACCAAATTCATTTAAAGTGTCAAAACTCGATGTCGACATATCATAAAAACCTTGGGCTCCCGTATCAAACAATACCTGCTCCCTGGCCTTTTTTTCCCCGACAAGATCGATCCAGATATAAGGACTGCTCTGGTTGGCATCCAGGGCCATATCTAAATAATCCTGATGTTGAAGATTCAATGTTCCAGCCTGATTGGTGATGATAATTATTTTTCTCATGGCATCTACCTGAACGATTGAATTTCGAACTAAATTACTTCCAATGATCCCATCAACCTCTAAACATTCAAAGAGAAAATTACTCTTGGCATCATTAACAATGGCCGCTGAATTTTTAAATTGAACACCTCCAATTGACAACAAAGGGATTCTAACGACATCCAAGGGATTTTTCTTATTGTTCGCATCTCGAACACCAATACTGCCCAGCATTTTGGTCTCAATAGTACCTTCAAGGGAATGACTGATCAGGTTGGGTGCGCCGGTATCAAATAAAAATCGATATTCTTTACCTTCAATCTCAACCGGAATTATGAGTTTGCTTTTTATTTCCTCATAATTCAGCTCGATATAGTAGCTTTTTTCCAAGGCTTTTCCTTTGTTGAACTTTACCTTTTGACCAGACAATGGCAAGGTATACACAAGAAATAACAGAACAAAAGTCAGGTATTTCATATAAAAAATAGATTAAAATCAGACGGATTAAGGCAATTCTCTTATCTCAATATGGGTTAGATTAAGGCGTGCTTCCATCCATTCTTTGATTTTCTTTTCGTCTTGCCTCCGTTTTTTCTTACTGACCATGGGCTTCCATTTCACTGATATGATATTAGCCGTGTCGATCTTTTCAAAATCTGAAACAAATTCCTGTGCAAAACTAACCTTCTTCAACCCACTGTAATTAATTCCAATTTCTTTGACCACCCGATCAAACAGTACTTCATTGTCATAGTACCTGCGTAAATCTTTCTCCAATTTACTGATCCTGATCTCCTTTTCACGGATGGTTTCATCTCTGGCGATCAACATCCTGTTACTATCCATGTACATGTCCTTGATCTGATCAATATCTTCTCTGATTCTCGAATCATCCTGGCTCTGCAAAATAGTAAGCTTGGTGTCTTTTAGGCCCAATTCATCCAAGTCTAACTCCCAACGCTCCCTGTCTTTGGCATCAAAGTCATTTCCAAAAATATACAGTTTAATTTCCTTGGCCTCATAATCTATACTTTCACTGGTATCTCCAATAATATTCACTCCCTGCTCCTGTAATTGCTTTATAAATCGCTCGGCTCTGGTATCATAGTCATTGATCAAATACAAGAGATAAAACTGGTACACACTAAAACCCATCACGATGACGGCAATAAGAGATGCTATTCTTGAAATTCTTTTCCGTTTGGCCTGGTTAATATACTTAAGCATGGGAAATCTCAAATACTTGGTAATGGCAAAAGCAGCCAAAGCAATAAAAATTGAATTGATCGTAAAAAGAAAAATGGCCCCGCCAAAATAGTTGAACTGACCGGTTGCCAAACCAAAACCTGCTGTACATAAAGGCGGCATCAGCGCCGTTGCAATGGCCACACCAGCCACAGTATTGAATTGAGCCTTTGGTCTGCTAATCGCAATTATTAATGCCAGTCCACCGGTCACGGCGATAAGCACATCTCTAACATCCGGTTTTGTTCGAGCTAAAATTTCGGGCGTAGCTTCCTTAAATATGGGAATGCTAAAAAATAAAAAAGAGGTCAACAGACTTAAAAAGACCATGGCTCCAAAATTGATCACAGAGGCCTTCAGTGTGTCAACATCATTCACACCGATAGAAAAACCAATCCCAAGAATTGGCCCCATTAAAGGTGATATAAGCATGGCCCCGATCACTACAGCTGTAGAACTTACATTCAAACCAATAGAAGCAATCAAAATGGAGAAAACCAAAATCCAGGCCGTTTGTCCTTTTATCGAAACTCCCTCACGAATCGTTTTGGCAGTAGCTTCTTTATCCGTATCAGATTTAATATTTAAAAGCTGCGGTATATATTCTTTCAGACTTTGAAAAAATCCTTTAAATTCCTTTTGAACGTCTTCTTTTTGCTCTTTGAATTTTTTATCTTCTTCTAACTGACTTTTCTCTTTTTCATCCATAAATGAGGGTGCTGTAAATCTTAGAAGTAAATGTACTAAAAATTAATCAGTAGGAAATTGCTCATCCATCTGCTTTGATACCTGTTTGATATTCTGCTCTTCCGATTTTGGATAAATCATTATGGTATCTGCAGTTTCAACAATGATATAATCACTTAAACCTTCAATAACAATGCGCTTATCACTCTGCGTGCTCACCATATTATTATGAGCGTTTATAAAATTCCCTCTTGCTTTTACCACCGCATTATTGTTCGCATCTTTTGGCAATTTGTCATACAAGGAACCCCAGGTACCCAAATCATTCCACCCAAAATCAGTACCGATCACGTATACGTTTTCGGCTTTTTCCATAATACCATAATCGATGGAGATATTGGCAGCCTTTGGGTAATTATCCTCGATAAATCCTGCTTCTTTCTCTGTATTCCAACAAGAAGCACCCTGATCAAACAAGGCAAACATATCCGGAAGACTTTTCTCAAAAGAATTCAAAATACTTTGAGCACTCCAAATAAATATACCTGCATTCCAAACATAGTCACCCTGGGCTATGAATTTTTCTGCCGTTGGAAGATCTGGTTTCTCTGTAAAATTCACCACCTTTTTAACCGGGTCACCTGAATCTTCAAATTGAATATATCCATAGCCTGTATTTGGGCCGGTAGGTTTGATGCCTAAGGTCATTAAAAAATCATTTTGCTGACAGGTTTGAAAGGCCGTTTCAACATTTTTTACAAACTCATCTTCATTTTCAATATAGTGATCTGAAGGTGCCACGATCATCACGGCATCTTTATTCTGATCAGCTATCTTTAAGGCGCTGTATAAAATACAGGGTGAGGTGTTCCTCATTGCCGGTTCTAACAAAACTTGACTCTCCCTAATCGCTGGCAGATGTTGCATCACCAGACCTTTGTAGCGTTGATTTGTGGCTATTAATATTTGATCTGCCGGAATGATCTTTGACAAACGGTTAAAAGTTTGCTGGATCAGCGATTGCCCTGTACCCAGCATATCGTGAAACTGTTTCGGGTTCTTTGGGGTGCTCACTGGCCAAAATCTTGACCCTACTCCTCCAGCCATGATGACTGCATAATAATTTTTATTCATACGTTATTTTATTAGTTCCACCTCTGCATGAGGATGGAATATATATTTCTTATCTGTCTGGATTTCGACACATTCATATTTCGTTCTTCGCTTTCGTCCCTTGATAAAAGTCCTGTTTTTATATTGAAACGTACTATTGTCAGGAATTTCAAAAATAAGGGTTTGATTAGTAATGCCATCGTATTTCCGAAATGCTAATGATAAATTAACATCCCTGTCACTACTTGCCTTGGGCCTAATCAAATGGGCCGCCAGTGCAGTTAATAGCTCGTCCGGAAAAATTTCTGGTCTCAGAAAGGGCAACATGAGCATCTTAAAGGTGCGTTTCCACTCCGGCCCGTGCGGCTGTACGTTTTTATAGGTCTCAAAAGTCACCAAATGAGCAAATTCATGCACCAGGGTAATTAAAAATCGATACGGGTTCAAATCATTATTAATGGTGATTTGAACTTTACCATTGGCATAACGTCTGAAATCACCATGTTTTGTGGCTCTTTTATTGACAATTTTTAGATGACAAGGGTACTGATCCATCAAATCGATCACCATAGTCAGTGCTGCCGCGGGTATGTATTTTTCAAGAATTTCTCTTTTCGAACTCAAACGATCGTGATTTAATTAAAAATAAGATGATCATGGTGTTGAATTTGACACCTGCAATACTTTGCCATTGAAAACACTGCTTCCATTGATCGCAAAGTCTGAGATATATCGCGCCATTTCTTCAGCCGTTGTGGGTGCTTCATAATCTGGAAATGCCTCTTTGAGCATTTCGGTCTGAACGGCTCCTAAGGCAAGGGCATTAAAAAATACACCTCGTTCTTTATACTCTTCAGCCAGCAATTCCATCAAGGTGATCAAAGCCCCTTTTGACGAACTGTACGCGGCCAGACCAGGAAACTTCATACTTCCCTGAATTCCGCCCATACTACTGATACCAACCACATGACTGCCAGGAGTCAAATAGGGGTCAAGTGCCCTGGTCAATGCAGCAACGGCAAAAACATTGACACTATAGATATGCAAAAAATCATTTGTCGTAGTTTCTTTAAAAGGCTTATGAAGTAAGGCTCCGGCGTTGTGTACAATCACATCTACTTGCTTCCAATGCGCTGCTACATATGCCACTACTATATCCAGACCATCCTGAGTCACAATATCTGCCTCCAGAAAAGTAACGCCTTTCTTAGCCAACAAGCTAGCAGCATCAACGGATACATTTCTGCTGATAGCCAGTAATTCATGCCCCTGAGCATGCAGTTGTTTTACAAGCTCCAGTCCTATCCCCCTGCTTGCTCCTGTGACTACTATTTTTTTAGGATTCATTTAAAATTGAATTAAGGGTGTTATATTTATGGCAATCAAACCACCAAAAATATGAAATATTTAAGCATCCTCTTCTTTTTATTAGTCACTTCTTTCAGCTATAGTCAAAACACCTTGATACATTGTGGAAAATTAGTAGACACGAAAAACGGTAAAGTACTTGAAAACATGACCATCACCGTGAAAGAAAATATGATCACTGAGGTTGCAAAGGGCTTTAAACCATCAGCTACAGACCAGGACAAAATCATCGACCTAAAAGACAAAACTGTTTTACCCGGATTCATTGACATGCATGTTCATATAGAGTCAGAATCAAATCCGAATTCTTATATACAAAAATTCACGTTGAACACCTCTGACAGGGCATTAAGAGGCTCTTTATATGCTAAGAAAACCTTGATGGCAGGGTTTACAACCGTAAGAGATCTAGGTGGAAGTGGTGCAAATATATCCCTTAGAAATGCGATTGATGAAGGCTTTGTTGATGGCCCAAGAATTTACACGGCAGGAAAAGCACTGGGCACCACAGGAGGACATGCAGACCCTAGCAATGGTTTCCGCAAAGAACTCATGGGAGATCCCGGACCAGCTGAAGGCGTTGTCAATGGCCTTGAAGATGCGAAAAAGGCCGTAAGACAGCGTTATAAAAACGGAGCTGACCTCATCAAAATAACCGCAACCGGAGGGGTCTTAAGTATGGCGAAAAATGGTCAAAACCCGCAATTTACTGAAGAAGAGATCAGAGTCATTTGTGAAACAGCAAAAGATTATGATATGCATGTCGCCGCCCATGCCCACGGAGACGAAGGCATGCAACGTGCCATTATCGCAGGTGTCAAAACCATTGAGCATGGAACTCTAATGAGCGAAGAAACCATGGAAATGATGAAAGAGCATGACGTATATTATGTACCTACGCTGACGGCTGGTAAAGAAGTAAGCGACAAGGCGAAAATAAAAGGCTACTATCCCGATATCATCGTTCCAAAAGCTTTAGAAATCGGGCCAAAAATCCAGGGAACATTTGAAAGAGCCCATAAAAAAGGCGTTAAAATAGCCTTTGGCACAGACGCAGGTGTATTTCCACATGGGCTAAATGGCAAAGAATTTTACTATATGGTAGAGGTGGGAATGGCCGAAATAAAAGCCATACAATCAGCAACCATCGTCAATGCAGCTATACTTAAAAATGAGAAGATCGGCCTAATAGCCCCTGAGCATTTTGCAGATATCATAGCCGTGGATGAAGATCCGACTAAAAATATAAAAACACTGGAAAATGTCACCTTTGTGATGAAAGACGGTGTCATTTACAAAAAGTAAAAACCTACTCCTCGAACAGTATATGCTGATAAGCACCTATGTCTGGAGTCACAATTCTATTGACACCTAAAATATCGAAGGGAACTTTTTGAGCCGCTGACATATCAGCATTATCGATGGCATCTGATTCTTGCCCAATGATCAATTGATTTTCATCGACATTTTTGAAATTAGGCTCTCCATTGAATATATTTTCCTGATAAAGCGTGGTGTTATCAAAATCATATAATGGATCATCCGAAAAAACGCCCCCAGGATCAAAGAATCGAAGCAAGTTATTTTTAAAGTTAAAATTAAAAGCTGCCTGAGAATTTTCCTGCAGCAGGTACTCTATGCTTTGATTTCCTTCTATAATACAATTCGTAAAATTAGCGGACTTCAAATCATTGACCATCAACTCATCTGCTGAACCTCCTGATTCAGTGATCTGAAAATTATTGATCAATACAGCTGGTAATTCGCGAATATTAGCTGACCAATAATTGGCAAAGGTTGCATGAGTAAAATTATAGGTTCCTCCCAGCGTACAGGCCAGAGATGATCTTCCATTATTACCAATGACCAGATTCGCCCCATCAATATGAGTTGCCCTTCCGAACAGGCCAAAATTAGACGTATTATAAATTTCCGAATTATTGATTCTTAATGTCGGACCAGTACCCTCTCCGATAGAGTCCATTAATATGCCAATAGTGTTGTTCTTAATGATGGCATGGTTGATCTCATGCTGCTTGCTGCCAGGTCTCAACCAGATCGTCCCCCATTGTCCGGCAATATTCTCATAAAAAGGTTCAAGTCTGTCGCCCTGAAGAATAACCTTTCGATCAAGGGTTCCTTTGATCTTTAAACTGCCCTCCTTTTCGACTAGTATGCCTGAATTCTGATGAAAATGGATCCTGGCTCCTTTTTGTATGGTAAGTCTATTTCCTTTATTCACACCTACATAACCATAAATGACATAGGGTTTTTCATCTGTCCAGGTGGCGTCACCCTCCAGGTAAAACCCTTCCACCGAGATTTCTTCACCCTCATCGTCAATACCAATGACTATTTTTTCTTTAACTCCCTCTGCATCGCGCTGAGGATATAAAAAATGTGCATCCTGTACCAGGGTCACCAGTTTCACATCCTGTTGATTTACACCCTGATCAAAAACGATGGAATCAGTATATATAGGATTCGTGACTTGAGAAAAGTCTATGGTAGCCTCTACAAATACGTAAATACTGTCTTTGGGCAAAATTGTAATATTCTCAAAAGATTTTCCAGACTGACCATTTACATTTAATCTGTAAAAAGATTGCTGACCTCGTCCAAGTTTAATTTCAGGGATATTGATATGATTCCCGCTTCTGTTATATATCTTAAATGTACGCGTACTTGAACTGATATTGGTAAATACGGTATCTAAATAGACGGTGTCTCGAGAAAAAGTTAAGTCACCGGTACTTGGACTGGTTTCAAATATGTCATCCTCACAGGACTGCAAGAACAGAAAACCGAAAATAACCAAAACTATAAATCGAAGCATTCTATTTACTTTTCAATCAATTTGATTTCAAAAACCTTATTCCAATTCTTTCCCGTCACATATAAACGGTCGTTTTCCTCATCATAGGCAATACCGTTTAACACATTGTCCTCCCCTTCTTGTCCCGCTTTTGACTGCAAACCTTTTAAACTTACGATTCCCTCTATAGCGCCTGTTGAGGGCTCAACAATTAAAATCGAGTTTTGTTGCCAGATATTGGCATATATCTTTCCTTTGACAAATTCCAGTTCATTCAACTTTTCAGCCTTCCTTTTATTGGTATAAGTCTCAATATACGAAACCTCTTCAAAAGTTTCTGGATCGATAAACCACATGCGTTCAGTTCCATCTGTTTTTACAAGATACTTATGATTATGGGTTAAACCCCAGCCCTCAACGCTTTGTCCGTAATCAAAGGTTTTTTCCAGTTCAAAAGATGCTAAGTCATACACAAACCCCACCTTTTTGCGCCAGGTCAACTGATAGATCTTTCCATCCTTGATCGTCATTCCTTCACCAAAATACTGACGGTCCAAATCAATTTTTTGAAGTATTTTTCCTGTAGCAATTTCTGTTTTTCTTAGGGTCGACCGTCCATTTTGACCTGTACTTTCATAAAAATAGCCGTCATGATAAACAAATCCTTGAGTAAACGCCTGATTGTCATGAGGATATTCATTAATTACTTCATAGGTATAGACCACAGGAGCTTCGCTATTTAGAAAATAGATCGTATTGTTCAACTTTTTACTTTTTCCTTCGTAAAATACCGTGGCTGACACAGCCTGTTTACCTAATTTATACCCATTTATATCAACAGCTTCATTATTAGAAATCATTTTGCCATTAATATAGTATTGAATAGAATCTATAGGATTCCCATTCTTTTCTTTAACGCTAATTTTCAGTGGCTTATCTATCTGAATCGTTTTTGGAGAATGTAACTTCAGTTGATATTTATTGCCACAGGCAGTCATTAAAAACAAGAATGACAACATTAAAAGGGACGCAATTTTATTCATATTATTTTTTTTTACTTAAAATAACTAAAATAATGTTTGAGATTTAAAAATATTATTTAAATTTGCACTCTCAAATTCGGCAAGTGCTGAATCTTCTTTTAAGAGAGGCGAAAGTATAAAATTTAAATGAGTTAACGATGAGAAAAGGAATACATCCAGAAAATTATAGAATGGTAGCATTTAAAGACATGTCTAATGGAGATGTTTTTTTAACAAAATCTACTGCTAATTCAAAGGAGACTATTGATGTTGAAGGAGTTGAATACCCATTGATCAAATTGGAAATCTCTCGTACTTCTCATCCTTATTACACTGGTAAGATGAAACTGGTTGATACAGCAGGTAGAATTGATAAATTCAAGAACAAATACGCGAAGTTCAAGAAGTAAGTAGAACTTTATACAGTATAAAAAAGTCCTTTTGTCTCACAAAAGGACTTTTTTTTATTCATGGTATTCCATGATTTTTATCAACAATACTGGGTAATTTTATCAACTAAATTAGGATTAGTAGCTTTAATTTTTAACTTTGTTTTAAGATTAAATACAATGCTTTGGCAAAATATTTGATTTATCCCTCATAATAACTCCCCTCACATAACGTTAAATAAATATAATGAATAGAGATATTCAGTTATATCAAACTATTTAAAAGATTGACCCATGGAGATAAGCGAGGTAAAAGTTAGAAACGAATTTTTTGTGTCGGCACTTTTTGTTGAAAGTACGATTACAGATTACTTGTCAGAAAAATTAAATATTTCAGACAGTATCAATTCTGAATTTCTTGGAAATCATGAATCGGCGCTTTCATTTAGTCAAAAAATTGATGCCCTGTTAGATTCTGTAAATTTCTCTATCATAGACAAGAGTAAAATATCTGTATTTAGAGAAATTTACCTGGAGTTTATGCAGAACAAAGATGCAGCTACTTTGGAAGATAGTTTTACATCGGATGACAGCAACGATGACTTTTTATTGATTCTGTATCCTCAAAACGACTACCTCCCAAGAGAAGAGAAATTGATTAATGCCTCTTACCAATTGATTGGAGAAGTCTCTGAATTGGTAGCAGATCAAACTAAGAAGCCTGAAGTTAAAATGCCAAAAAGAAATCGATTCTTTAATTTAGACAAGGTAAAAGTTGGAAAATTCGCTATGCTGTTTTCATTTTTATTGATTTCATAGTCCAGCAGAATATATATAAATGAAAGATGACCGTAAGGGTCATCTTTTTTTTTTGCTAAATTTGTACTGATATGGGAAAAATATACAGACAAGCAGTGATGGCAGTAATCGTCAATGAAGAATCAAAGGTACTCATCGGCTATTCTCCGCGTGATAAAAGTTATAAATTTCCGCAAGGAGGACTGGAAGAAAAAGAAAGTCTGTTGCAAGGAATCGAAAGAGAATTACTGGAAGAACTCGATTATAAATTACATGATGATCACATTCTTCAGGTCTATAACGAAAAAGTAAGGTATCCCTTTCCACCAGATTGCCATCCGGTTTATATGGGTCAGGAGTTATCTATTGTCAAAATAAAACACAGACCAGAAGCCAATGTCACCCCGCAAGATGATGAATTCGATGAATTGATCTGGATTCACCCAAAAGATATAGAAACCTACAATTATGAATACCGTTCAGCTGCTTATAAGCAAGCCTTGTTCATTTGCGGCTTACTCTAAGCATCAAGGCTTATGATATCGAATTCTAATTTGAGAGGATCTAATGCCGCTATCAATCCCTGAATAAGCTCGTCTCCATATATTTCATAAAAGCTGGAAAAATTAGCCTGACGCTCTTGAAGGCTTTGCCCGGGGAACAGTTCATCCTGCAACACCGTGATTCTACTTACCAATTCCTTATATTTTCTTTTTTGAGCTCGCAACAATCTTTTTTCCAAATGATCCAAACCGTTTAGCTGCTTTTTTTCTTGAGCAAAAACGGCTCCCGTAAACGATTTATCGGTTTGATTTGACACCTCTTTTAATTCCTCAAACATCGCCTTCAGTGTGGCGCGCTTCTCAGTAAAATCCATGTTCAGATCTGAAACATTCTTTACTTTCTTTTTGATCAATTCATGCTGCTTCATAAAAATTTCACAATCAGAGATCTGCAATGCTGCCATTTTCTTACGCTGCTTTTGATTGATCAGCAATACCGAATTCCTTAACAGTACTATAGGAAATGGAACAGCATAGGCCCTAAAGGTTGCTTTCAACTGCATCCAGTACGCCATCTCACCTCCTCCACCTATATAGCATAAGTTGGGTAAGATCACCTCCTGATACAAAGGGCGCATTAAAACATTAGGACTAAATTTCTCAGGAGACAATTTGAGCTCTTCCAGCAGAGCTGATTCAGAAAACACAAGTTCAGTATTATTTACCTTATACTCCCCTTCTTCAAAAATCAATCTTTCCCTTAATTCATCATCCAGATAAAACAAATTGATATCTCGAGGATTTACCTGAATCGGGTATGATTGTCCAAGTTTTTCATTGGTCTTTGTCACTTCTTTAAAACTGGTTTGATCTAACAGTTCCTCTTTCACATAGGGCTCAAAAAGTCTCTTGAGACCTTTATCATCTCCGTCAATGATCACCAAACCATAGGCACCAAATAATTCATTTGCCAAAAAACGAGTCGCTTCTGTCAATGTGTTATGCTCAAAATAAGAACTTTTAAATAGATCTCGAACCTTCTCGGCATTTTTATTCGAACTCAACAAAGAATCAAATGCTTCATACACCTGTTGCAAGCCTTTGGTTGTAACCCTGCCCACAGCTCCTGAGACTTGTTTATTCCACTGAATTTTTGACCCCTGATAATTAAAATAACAAATCTCTTCAAAATCGTGATCTTCTGTGGCCATCCAATAGACCGGTACAAAATTCTTTTCCGGAAAATTCTTTTTTAATTGCTTTGCCAGGTTAATGGCCGAAATAATCTTATACAAAAAATACAGTGGCCCTGTAAAAAGATTTAACTGATGCCCTGTTGTAACTGTAAAAGTATTCGAATCTTTTAGAAGTTCTATGTTCTTCTTGCTGTGCTTTGTTATCCTAAGATTCTTGGATTGGTTCGTAAGACTCTCATATAAAACACCTCTTGATGCATCCGTAAAAGAACCCTCCTTTTCAGCTAGTTGCTTACCAAACCCATCCAGGTCAGGAAAATTTCCATAAAAATCCTGGACCTCCTCTTTTTTATCGAGATAATCTGACATGATTTTAGAAAAGTAACCGCTATCTTGAAATGTGATCGTAGCCTTAGTTTGTCCCAATGCAATGTAGTTTTTAGTAAAAATACACCTTTTTTAATTTTAAAAAAGAAGGTCTATTTTTTTTAACCAAGTTTTAAGACGAAATAAAAAACAGTGATTACATAAAAAACATTGAAACACCTTAGCCTATAGAATCCTGGCCCTTTTCAGCCGGAACACCATACAAATCGAAATCTGTTGCCTCTGTGACGGTTATATCAATGAATTGCCCTATTTGCAGGTAGTATTTGGTGGCATCAACAATGACATTGTTATCTACATCCGGACTGTCGTACTCTGTTCTTCCAATAAAGTAATTTCCTTCCTTACGATCAAAAATACAGGTATAGGTCTTTCCTACCTTTTCCTGATTCAGATCAAAAGAGATCTGACCCTGAATCTCCATCAAGTCAGACACACGCTGCTCTTTTACATCTTCGGGCACGTCATCTTTTAATAGATAGGCATGGGTATTTTCTTCATGAGAATAAGCAAACGATCCCATCCGCTCAAACCTGGTATTTTTGACAAACTCTTTGAGCTCTTCAAACTGCTGCTCTGTTTCACCAGGATATCCAGCAATCAAGGTTGTTCTGATGGCCATATCCGGCACCCTTTCTCTAAATTTCTTAATAAGATCTATCGTTTTGTCAGAACTCGTCCCCCTTCTCATTGACTTTAGTAAGTCTGAATTTATATGTTGTAAGGGAATATCTAAATAGTTACAAACCTTTGGTTCTTCTCTCATCACATCCAGCACATCCAACGGAAAACCCGTCGGGAAGGCATAATGCAAGCGAATCCAATCAATCCCCTCAACCTTAACCAACTCTTTTAAAAGGTCTGCCAAAGCCCTTTTCTTGTATAAATCCAGGCCGTAATACGTAAGGTCCTGAGCAATTAAAATCAACTCCTTCACACCTTCTGCTGCCAATTTCTCAGCTTCTGTGACCAAACTTTCTATGGGTGTGGAAACGTGACCTCCGCGCATCAAAGGAATGGCACAAAAAGAACAGGGTCTGTCACAGCCTTCAGCGATCTTAAGGTAAGCATAATGTTTAGGTGTGGTTGTCAGTCTTTCACCCACCAGCTCATGCTTATAATCAGCTTCCAGCGCTTTTAGTAAATTAGGTAAATCATGAGTTCCGAAATATTGGTCTACGTCAGCGATCTCCTTTTCCAGATCAGGTTTGTATCGCTCGCTCAAACATCCTGTCACAAAAACTTTATCGACTGTACCCGCTTCTTTTTTGTCTACATAATGTAAAATCGTATTGACCGACTCTTCCTTGGCTTTTCCAATAAAGCCACAGGTATTGATCACGACAATATTGCCATCGTCATTTTCATCTTCATGCACAACCTCCTTGTCATTGGCTTTCAGCTGCCCCATCAACACCTCACTGTCATACACATTTTTAGAACAACCTAAAGTGACTACATTGATCTTATTTTTCTTCGAAGATTTCGTCCTCATAATTCTTACCTTATATAATTAATTCATTGGAATTTTGATTCGAAAATCACGAGCCGATGGGAGGTGAGGGTATCACTTCCGAGGGGGTGAGTTCCGAGGGGTTGAGCTCTGAGGGTATCAATTCCGAGGCCCTCACTAGTTAGATCCTTACTTAAAAAACGAATCTACAAACTCAACTTTGTTAAATACCTGAAGATCGTCAATTCCCTCTCCTACTCCTATGTATTTTACGGGAATCTGGAATTGATCTGATATACCAATAACAACACCACCTTTCGCCGTGCCGTCTAGTTTGGTCACAGCCAGGGAGGTAACCTCAGTAGCCTTGGTAAATTGTTTCGCCTGTTCAAAAGCATTTTGACCTGTAGAACCATCAAGTACTAATAATACTTCATCGGGTTTATTATCAGCTACTTTTTGCATCACCCTTTTGATCTTGGTCAATTCATTCATCAGATTTACCTTATTATGTAGTCGACCCGCTGTATCAATTATAACAACATCTGCATCTTGATTCACAGCTGACTGAAGCGTGTCAAACGCAACAGAAGCCGGATCACTTCCCATTTCCTGCCGTACCATTGGGATATCAACCCGGTCAGCCCACACTTGCAATTGATCTATGGCCGCAGCTCTAAAAGTATCTGCTGCACCCAGGACTACTTTCAAACCTTGTTTTTTAAATTGGGCAGCCAACTTTCCTATGGTAGTGGTCTTGCCAACTCCGTTGACCCCTACAATCATAATGACATACGGTTTTTTACTTTCCGCCGGAATACCAAATTCAGTTTCATTTCCTGTATTTGTCTTGGCTAATAAGGCTGCAATCTCTTCTCTCAGTATTTGATTTAATTCATCCGTACCAAAATATTTATCTCTCGACACCCTTTCTTCTATCTGCTCAATGATCTTCAAGGTGGTATCAACGCCAACATCTGAAGAAACAAGTACCTCCTCAAGATTATCGAGAACATCATCATCTACGGTAGATTTCCCAGCTACTGCCTTGGTTAACTTATTAAAAAAAGAAGTTTTTGATTTTTCCAATCCCTTATCGAGGGTCTCCTTCTTCTCCTTAGAAAATAAATTTTTGAACAAACTCATAACGAAATACTATTTGTTTTAATTTTTTAGCGATGACAAAGTTAACTAAAAATAAGGGGACTACCCCCAGGCTTAAAATGCAAAAAAGCTACTTTCTAAAAGAAAGTAGCTTTAAGTATATGATAATAGATAAGGTTTATTTCTTGCTTAAGAAATCATTTACCTTAGTTGGATCCATAATGCTCTCAACAAATGTATAAGCTCCTGATTTTTCAGATCTTACCATTTTAATAGCTTTGGTCAATCTCTTTGACCCTGTTTGTAACGATGCTACTGATTTCTTTGCCATGACTCAATGTTTATTTGATCAATTCACTTAAAGTGAAAATCTCCAATTATTTAATTTCTTTATGAACTGTCATTTTCTTCAAGATAGGATTGAATTTTTTAACTTCCAATCTATCAGGAGTATTCTTTTTGTTCTTCGTTGTAATATAACGAGAAGTTCCAGGCTGTCCTGAAGCTTTGTGCTCAGTACATTCTAAGATAACCTGTATTCTATTTCCTTTACTCTTTGCCATCTCTTATTATTTTTTTAAATAACCATTAGCTCTAGCCTCAGCAATCACTGCCTCTACACCTTTCTTATTGATGTTCTTCAAAGCTCTGGTCGAAACTTTTAACGTTACCCATTTATCTTCAGCTGGTAAATAAAAACGTTTCTTTACCAAATTTACTTTGAATTTTCTTTTCGTTCTATTCAAAGCGTGAGATACGTTGTTTCCAACCATTGCTCTCTTGCCCGTTAACTCACATACTCTTGACATTTCCTGACTGTTTTAATTCTTATTTCAAAACGAGGTGCAAAATTAAATATTCTTTCCTAATCTCACAAACTATTTGTGTTGTTTTTTAAAATTTCTTTTCTAAGAAGTTCCAGGGCCTTGACCGAGGATCTTTCTATCACCTTTGCTCTTGGGGTTCCAAAGAAATACTCATCCACATAAACTCCTGACGCACTGGATATTGCTATAAAAACAACTCCTACTGTTTTATCGGTATCATCGGTAGTTGGGCCTGCATTACCGGTAGTAGCAATGGCATAATCTGTAGAGAACAATTCTCTGCAGTTCCTCGCCATTTCACTGGCAACTTCCTTGCTGACCACAGAATGTAAATCAATGGTCTCAGGAGAAACCTTTAATAGGTCCTGCTTCACTTCTTTGCTATAGGCCACTAAGGCTCCTTTCAAAAATACAGACGCACCAGCAATTCCAGAGATCATTTTAGAAATAGTTCCTCCGGTACAACTCTCAGCAAGGCTCAATGTTTTATTGCTGGACGACAGCAAGCCATGAACTGATCTTTCAATAGAACTATCCTCCTCTTCTCCTATATAAATATCCTTGACAAGTTTTTTCAACTTCAACACCTTGTCATCAAGCTGTAAGGACAGTTTCTCTTTTTCCACACCCTTGGCTGTGAGCCTCAATCGAACCCGTCCATAGGAAGGTAAATAGGCTAGTTTGATATGAGACGGTAATTCATTTTCAAAATCACCTAATCGCTCTGCCACCCTACTTTCTCCTAAACCATAGGTATGTAAGGTTTTATGTAAAATATATGGCAACTGATGTTGCCTTCTCAGTCTGGGGAGCACTGAATCTTTTATCAACCCTTTCATTTCATTTGGAACTCCTGGTAAAGACACAAATACCTTTTTATTCTTTTCAAACCACATACCAGAAGCTGTACCCAGGTGATTCTTTAAAACTGTTGCTTTTTGAGGCAACATGGCTTGCTGAAGGTCCATTTGTGTGAATTTGTACTTAATTCTTCCGAATAAATACTTGATATGTTCCTCTATTTCTTCATTCCGAACCAGGGTATCATTAAAATATTCAGCCATGGTCAGTTTGGTAATATCATCCTTCGTTGGCCCCAACCCTCCTGTCAAAATGATGATGTCAGCATTTCTTTCGGCTTCTTCCAGGGCTTTTAGGATGTGTGGCTTGTCATCCTGTATAGAAGTGATCTGATATACAGATATACCTATCTCATTTAGTCTTTTTCCGAGCCATTGAGAATTCGTGTCAACAATCTGACCGATTAAAATCTCATCTCCAATAGTGATAATTTCTGCCTGCATACCTTATTATAATTGCGGAACAAATATAGTCATTGACGACAACACTCGTTTTTAAAAAATCACAATAATAAAAATCAACGCCTAACTCAAATTCATCTCTTAGTATATTATTTATATATTTACGAGCTAAAATTTAAAATCTTACAATGAAAAAATCAATACTATGTATGCTCATGATTTCTATGGGCCTAAATGTAAACGCACAAACTGATGAGGAACTCGTTCGTTCTACAGTGGTAAAAAGTGATATCGAAAGTCATATCTACTTCCTGGCTTCTGACGAATTAAAAGGGAGACAAACCGGCTCTGATGAATTAAAGATTGCCTCAGCTTATTTGGCAAACCACCTAAGAAAATACGGTGTTAAACCCGCAGGAGAAGATGGTTCTTATTATCAGAATGTCCCCTTCGAGAAAGTTTCAGCACCAAAAAGTATTCATTTTAAAGCCAATGATTTTTCAAGTGATAAATTTCTCGCACTGTCAGTAAAGAACATAGATTTTAAAGGAGAAGCGATATATCTTGGTTATGGAACAAAAGAGGATTTTGCCAAAGCTGATGTAAAAGACAAACTTGTCATTGTAAAAGCCGGAACAGAAGAAACAAAAGACATGAGAGCAAGATATATGGCCGGACGCACTAAAAATGAATTGGCCAAAGAGGCTCAGGCGGCAGGCTTGGTAGAATTGACAGATGTTGATGAAACAATGTGGCCCAGGTATGCCCATTATTTCAATGAAGACAAAACTGGCTTAAAAAAACCAGAGAAAGAAGGAAAATTTCTACATATCTGGATAGGTGACAAAGGTTTGGAAGGCATCGCTTCCATAGAAAGTGCAAAAAAATTAGATGTAGAACTGGTTATTGAAGGTATCAAATCATCAGAATTTTCTTCTAGAAATGTAGTGGGATATCTCGAGGGAACTGATCCAAAACTTAAAGATGAATTCATCATATATTCAGCACATTATGACCATATTGGTATCGGAAAGCCTGATGCTCAAAACGATTCTATTTACAATGGTGCAAGAGATAATGCCGTTGGAACTGTGACTGTATTAAGTGCAGCTGAAAACTTAGGGAAGTATCCAACAAAAAGATCTTCTTTGTTCATTCTTTTTACCGGTGAAGAAAAAGGATTGTTGGGTAGTACATACTATGCTGAAAACCCAGTAATGCCATTAAACAAAATGGTCTACTGTTTTAACAGTGACAATGGAGGATACAATGATACTTCTAAGGTGACTATTTTTGGATTGAACAGAACGACGGTTGCACCACATATCATAGCCGGAGCAAAAACGTTTGGTTTAGAGGCTATTGATGACCCTGCACCGGAACAGAATTTATTCGACAGATCAGACAATGTAAATTTTGCCAAAAAAGGAGTACCAGCACCAACTTATAGTATGGGATTCACTTCCTTCAATGAAGAAATAAATGCGACCTATCATCAGACTGCTGACAATCC
>CAYQPI010000216.1:0-2192 GCA_964419405.1 uncultured Flavobacteriaceae bacterium | reverse complement strand
TTCATTAAGTCGATTTTGGGGGCTGTTCGATATTAAAATGCTGGCTCACTTTTGAAGCCTTGTCCTTACCTATAAGTTGCTCAAGATCGTCAAACGTTGCAGATTTAATCCTTTTTATTGATTTAAATTTCTTTAACAAGGTCAAAACAGTCTTCTCTCCAATACCATTTATTGTTGAGAGATCACTTTTAATGGCTCCTTTACTTCTTTTGTTTCTGTGATGGGTTATTCCAAATCTATGGGCTTCATTTCTTAGTTGCTGGATAATTTTAAGCGATTCTGACTTCTTATCGAGATAAAGTGGAATTGAATCTCCCGGATAGTAAATCTCCTCCAACCTTTTGGCAATACCAATAATCGCGATTTTACCCCTCAAACCCAATACGTCCAAGCTTTTTAATGCCGAAGAAAGCTGTCCTTTCCCGCCATCTATGACGATGAGTTGCGGTAAATCTCTTTCCTCTTCCACAAGACGCTTATACCGTCTATGAACTACCTCTTCCATAGAAGCATAGTCATCTGGGCCTTCTACCGTTTTTATATTGAAATGCCTGTACTCTTTTTTATCTGGCTTTCCATTTTTAAAAACCACACAGGCGGCCACTGGATGACTGCCTTGAATATTTGAATTATCAAAGCATTCTATATGCCTGGGTTCTTCTTTAAGTCTCAGGTCCTTTTGCATTTGCGCCATGATTCGCTTGGTATGCCTGTCTGGATCGACGATTTGAATTTGTTTAAAACGCTCCTGTCTAAAGTATTTCGCATTTCGAATTGACAGATCGACGATTCTTTTTTTATCTCCTTGCTTGGGAACAGTGACTTTAACGATCTCGCCTATTTCAACTTTGATAGGCGTATACAATTCAGACGAGGTGGACTTGAACCGATCTCTTATCTCTATAATGGCAAGCTCCAGCAATGTTTTATCGTCTTCGTCCAGCTTCTTTTTAATCTCTACGGTATGAGATTGTATAATAGCACCGTTCGTTATTTTAAGAAAATTGACATAGGCAAATACCTCATCCGACACAATGCTAAACACATCTACATTGGTGATACTGGGGTTCACTACGGTCGATTTCGCCTGATAATTAGACAGCAACTCGATCTTTTCCTTGATTTTATGTGCTTCTTCAAACTCAGCCTTTTCTGCAAATTCATACATCAGCTTTTCAAAGCGCTTTAAAGATGATTTAAAATGACCTTTGATGATATTGCGAATCTCTTTGATATCCTGATCATATGATTCTTTTGACTGCAGGCCTTCACATGCCCCCTTACAGTTCTTTATATGGTACTCTAAACATACCTTATACTTATTGTTCTCAATATTTTCAGCCGACAAATTATACGCGCAACTCCGCAGCGGATACAATTCTTTGATCAGGGAAAGAATCGCCCTGACGGTCTTTACTGAAGTATAAGGACCGAAATACTCAGAACCGTCCTTCCATACGTTTCTGGTAAGAAATACACGTGGAAAAGATTCTTTCTTAATACAGATCCACGGATAGGTCTTATCATCTTTGAGAAGTACATTATACCTGGGTTGGTACTTTTTTATGAGGTTGTTTTCCAACAATAAGGCATCTGTCTCAGTTTCAACAACAATATGCTTTATATCGGCAATTTTATTCACTAGTACACGCGTTTTACCATTATCATGATGTTTTGTAAAATAGGAAGAAACCCGCTTCTTGAGGTTTTTTGCCTTGCCAATATACAAGAGCTTATCATTACGATCATAGTACTGATAAACACCAGGTGAACTCGGTAATGATTTGATTTGTACTTCTAACTCCAACTAATTCCTTATCCTTAAAACAATACTCCTTTTAACACAGTAATTGACGTCTTAAATCAGTAAATTCAAAAAAATATTTTAAAAATTTGTTCCCTCATTGATTTCAGCATTCTGAATTCAATATTTTTTGAACAAAATTTTTCTCTTTATCACATTTCTCCACTACAAAAAAAATCGCATTGAAGAAATCCTTTTTAAATTCTTGCCGATTCGATAAAAATAGATTCATCAAGCTACAAGCCCTGTTTATCACGACTTTATAGCGAGGTAATTTGTATTTTTACGTCAACTTTCTAAAACATAAAAATACGTTTTTAATATTCAAGGATATGAAATATTGGAAAAAACTTAGTCACAGCAAACTTCAGTCAAGGATTGAAGTTGC
>CAYQPI010000215.1:0-2110 GCA_964419405.1 uncultured Flavobacteriaceae bacterium | reverse complement strand
CTGCGATGACGGCAAATCATCACCAGAAAATTCGCGCTGCGCTTTGTTGGAACGATGAATTAGTGGCACTGGCTAGACAACATAATGATGCCAATATTTTAAGCATTCCTGCACGATTTGTTTCTAAAGAAGATGCTTTACAATTTGTCAAAACATTTTTAAATACAGAATTTGAAGGAGGTAGACATCAAAAAAGAATTGATAAAATTCCTACAGATAGATAAGTATACTTTATGGGTCATCATCATTCACATCAACATGGCCAATTGTCTGGAAACAGACTTCTTTTTTCTATAATTTTAAATATCATTATTACGGCTTCACAGATTATTGGAGGAATCATATCTGGAAGTTTGGCATTAATTTCTGATGCAGTTCATAATTTATCTGACGTAATTTCACTGATCATAAGTTATGTAGCTAATTTATTGAGTAATAAAAAGAAACAGACTTTACATAGAACATTCGGATATAAAAGAGCTGAGATTATTGCTGCTTTTATCAATTCCTCGACATTAATAGTGATAGCTGTTTTTCTTGGATACGAAGCATTTAAAAGGTTAAATGAGGTACGTGAAATAGAAAGTAACCTGGTTATTTGGTTGGCGTTTATAGCTATTTTAGGAAATGGATTAAGTGTTTTATTACTTAAGAAAGATGCGGATCATAATCTTAATATGAGATCTGCCTATTTACACTTAATTACGGATATGTTGACCTCAGTGGCTGTATTGGCAGGAGGATTACTTATGAAATATTATCAGGTCTATTGGTTAGATGCTATTCTGACCCTTGTTATTTCTATCTACCTTCTCTATATGAGCTGGAGTATTTTTATTGATTCGTTGAAAATATTGATGCTGTTTGCTCCTAAAGATCTTGAGATTGAAACTATACAAAATGAAATTATTTCAGTTCCTGAAATTGAAAATATTCATCATGTTCATATCTGGCAATTGAATGATCATGACATACATTTTGAGGCTCATATAGAATTTAATAAGGACATCAAACTTTCAGAATTTGATCCTATTTGTGCCAGGGTTGAGCAGCTCTTATTCGATAAATTTCATATCAATCATTCAAATTTACAACCTGAGTATGAGAGAGATGATCACAAAGATTTTATTATTCAAGATTAATTTGAAACTATATGAAATGGAACCTGAAAAATTTTAATGAATTAAGTGTATCCGAATTTCATGATATTATTCAATTACGCTTGGATATTTTCGTTGTAGAACAAGATTGTCCTTATTTAGATTTGGATGGAAAAGATCGGATTGCTTATCATTTATATGCGACTACAGAAAAAGGTCAAACAGTGGCATATACGCGCTTATTTGGCCCTGATGAGTATTTTAAAGAAGCTTCTATTGGAAGAGTAGTTGTCCATAAAGATTTTAGAAAAGATGGGTTAGGAATTCAATTAATGTCAAAATCTATTGAGGCCATAGAAAAACTTTACCACACAAAAACGATCAAAATAGGTGCCCAACGTTATTTGAGAAAATTTTATGAATCTTTAGGTTTCGTTTCAACTGATGAATTCTATATGGAAGACGGGATTCCTCACATGTATATGATAAAGAAATAATAAAAAAGAGAGATCATTAAAATCTCTCTTTTTTATTTCATAAAATAAGAAATTTATTTTCCTGTTTCCATCGTTCTTCTTACAGTTTCCTGGTATATTTTACTTTCAGGACGTAAGTTTTCTATTCCTTCAAATGGCACACCATGTCTTGAATAAAATGGATATTTCTTATTCATGGCATCATGACGTTTTTTCATCATATCAAAGGGTCCCCAGGCCCATAAAAACTGAGCCATCATACCTCGCATTTCTCTTGGATCTTGGTATAAATCATAGAAGTCATTTTTAACCAATCCAGGACGGCCGCCGATCCAAACACGTTTGTATTGTTGCTTGATCGTAGCAGCATGCGTTAGTCCGGTATATACATGGTAGTAATCTCTTCTTGACTGTCCATCACCATAAAGGAAAACTGCAGTTTGGTCAATGCCATCAATGATTCTGTCGGTTGGGATATATTTTGTACCACCTCCTAATTTTGCAAAGGTTGTAAACAAATCGTGAACCGTGATC
>CAYQPI010000214.1:0-11486 GCA_964419405.1 uncultured Flavobacteriaceae bacterium | reverse complement strand
TACTTCATGTTGCAAAAGTAGTTTATATAGGATTCAAAAAAAAATCCCACTCTTGTAAACAAAAGTGGGAAAATTGCTATGAAAAAGAATATTACTATAAAAGTAATATAAATAAGACTGTAAAAATACAATATTTAGAATAATATCCTAATCTATTTGTTAATTTATTTAAAAAAAAGATTGCGGCAACAGGCATAAAAAAACCCACTCTTAAAAGAGTGGGAAAATTGCTATGAAAAAGAAAAAGTTACTGAATTCTAAAATCCAGCAAAACAAATATAATGAAATTTTAATTAAAAAATTTCATTATATTCAATTTCTTCCTTTTAATAAATTGATTCTTGCGAAGTTACGAAAACATATCCTTCACTTTTTCAAAAAATGATTTTTCAGAAACAGATGGGTTCGGAACAAAATTTTCATGGTCTTTTACACTTTCAAAAAATGCTTTTTGATCTTTAGACAGTTTTTTAGGAGTCCAAACATTAAGGTGTACTAATATATCTCCATTCCCATAACGATCTAAACTTGGCAGACCTTTTCCTCTCAATCTCAAAATTTTCCCGCTCTGAGTTCCTTCCTCAATTTTGATTCGAACTTTTCCGGTCAAGGTGTCAATTTCCTTGCTCGAACCTAAGGCAGCCTCTGCAAAAGAAATGTACAGATCATAATGAAGATTGGTGCCCTCTCTTTTAAGTCTCTCATGAGGAATTTCTTGAATGACCACCAAAATATCGCCAGGTATACCATCACCAGGTGCATCGTTACCTTTTCCTGAAACTTTTAACTGAACACCATCAGTAACTCCTGCCGGAATATCTATCTCAACGGTTTCTTCTTTCGTTATAAGTCCATTGGCATCGGATCCTTTTGGCCTGTGGTTTACCGTCTTTCCTGAACCTTTACATGTAGGACAAGTAGTAGCTGTTTGCATTCTTCCCAAAATGGTATTGGTCACACGCATCACGCTTCCCTGGCCATTACAAGCGGTACAGGTTTGATAGGTAACACCCTCTGCTTTCACCTGACGCCTTACCTTAACTTTTTTGCTAACACCGTTCAATATATCTTTTAATTCAAGTTTTACTCGAATTCTTAGGTTGCTTCCTTTCGCTCTGGCTTGTCTTGAACCACCGCCAAAACCACCACCAAAGCCACCGCCAAAGTGACCTCCAAATATATCTCCAAACTGACTGAATATGTCATCCATATTCATGCCGCCAAAGCCTCCTCCGGCACCGCCGTTTTCAAAAGCAGCATGACCATACTGATCATATTTTGCCTTCTTATCAGGGCTACTTAATATCTCGTAAGCTTCTGCCGCCTGCTTAAATCTTTCTTCAGCTGCACTATCACCAGGGTTCTTATCCGGATGATTTTGAACTGCCTTTTTACGATAGGCTTTCTTTATCTCATTAGACGTTGCATTTTTATCAACTCCTAATATTTCATAATAATCCTGCTTCACAAGTTCTTGCTTTTATTGATCAATATTCTTAATTTCCTAAAACCACTTTAGGAAATCGAATAATCGTCTCTCCTAGTTTATACCCTTTTTCAACGGTATCAATAATTTTTCCTTTCAATTTTTTGGATGGCGCAGGAATTTGAGAAATTGCTTCGTGAATTTCAGCATCAAAAACGTCTCCCTGATTTACCTCCATTTCCTTTAAGCCTTTTTGACTTAAGGTATTTTTGAATTTGTTATAAATCAATTGCATCCCTTCCAAAAGAGCTTTGTCAGATGATTTTTCAATTTCATTCAAACCTCTTTCAAAATCATCCAGAATTGGCAATAATACTGTCATAAGTTCTTTATTTGCCGTACTAAATAATTCGATTCTTTCTTTAGAAGTACGCTTTTTATAATTTTCAAATTCGGCAAACAGCCTCAAAAAATTATCTTTCTCCTTACTTACTTCCAATTGCAAGGCTTCAACCTCACTTAGCTCAGGCACAGGCTCAGCCCCTGCTGCATCTTGGTTTTTAGTGCTATCTTCCTTTTGCTGCTCCTGTTCAACTTCCTGATTCTGGACGTCCTTTTCTATTTCTTGTTCTTTATGTTCTTGATTGCTCATATAAATACATTTTTATCCTCTTACACCTTGGTAAGCAAATTACTTGCCAAGTGTTTAATTGTGTCATATTGTCACAAAAAAAAGTGTGATTAATTTCTAAAAGGTGTTTTCTATTCTTTCAATTTTGGCTCCCAAAGAACGCAACCTTTCGTCAATATTCTCATAACCGCGATCGATCTGGTCAATATTGTGAATAATACTCGTTCCTTTCGCCGACAAAGCCGCAATTAACAATGAAATACCAGCGCGTATGTCTGGAGAGCTCATGGTTGTTGCCTTCAAACTCGATTGATGGTCCATACCAATGACAGTTGCCCTATGCGGATCACATAGAATCACCTTGGCTCCCATATCGATCAATTTATCAACAAAAAACAAGCGACTCTCAAACATTTTCTGATGAATCAGAACAGATCCTTTGGCCTGCGTAGCTACAACCAGCACAATGCTCAGTAAGTCAGGCGTAAACCCAGGCCATGGAGCATCCGAAACGGTCAAAATGGACCCATCAAGGTAGCCTTGAATTTCATAACTTTCTTGTGCGGGAATGAAGATATCGTCATTTTTCTGCTGCAGCTCTATACCTAATCTGCGAAAAACACTGGGAATCTGACCAAGATCTTTCCAACTAACGTCTTTTATGGTCAATTCAGATCGTGTCATCGCTGCCATACCGATCCAACTGCCAATTTCGATCATGTCGGGCAAAACCCTGTGTTCACAACCTCCAAGTTGCGAAATTCCATTAACGATCAATCTGTTCGAACCAATACCGTCTATATCTGCCCCCATGCTTACGAGCATTTTACACAACTGTTGTATATAAGGTTCGCAGGCAGCATTATAAATAATTGTTTCTCCTTTTGCCAAAACAGCGGCCATCAAAATATTGGCAGTTCCAGTCACAGAAGCTTCATCCAATAGCATTTCAGTCCCATGAAGTTCATCTGCCTCTACACCGTAAAAATATTCTTCTCGATTGTATCTAAAATTCGCACCAAGCTTAATAAAACCTTCGAAGTGTGTATCCAATCTTCTTCGACCAATTTTATCTCCACCTGGTCTGGGTATATACCCTTTTCCAAATCTTGTCAATAAGGGGCCTACAATCATGATAGAACCTCTTAAAGAACTTCCATCTTTTTTAAACTGAAGTGATTCTAAATATTCTAAATTAATCTCATCAGCCTGGAATGTATAGGTATTTCTGTCTAATTTTTCAATTTTGACTCCTAGCTCTCCAAGTATGAATATTAATTTATTTACATCCCTAATGTCAGGTATATTACTAATGGTAACTTTAGATGCTGTGAGAAGTGTTGCACATACTATTTGCAGTGCTTCATTTTTAGCACCTTGAGGAATAATTTCACCTTGCAGGCGATGTCCTCCTTCAATTTTAAATATTGACATTAGTCGATTTTTTTTAGTATTTATCTTTTTCTGTAATTCTTTTTACCCTGTTTTTGATTGCTTTTCTGGTAATTTTTTGTCGGTTTTTTTCGTAACAAATCCTTAGAATCTGAAAGTTTTTCCTTGTCATTGAGCACCAATGCACCACCAGATAATTCACTTAGGTGACTAAAGATCACCTCATCATCGACCGTATCTTTATTCCAGTTCAAATAACACTTCTTCATATGGTTGGCAATGGTAAACACCAGGGCATCCTTCATTTCTCCTTCATCCCATGATAGGGCCGTATCTATCATGATCTGTATGTTATTGCCATAAAATCTGTATTTAGAGGCAGATTTTGGATAATCCATAGCACTTGGCTTTGCTTGTAGAACTTCCTTTTCTGGCTTGGGATAAGGTGTATCAACTTCTAACTCATAGTTAGACATGATGAATAATTGATCCCAAAGTTTATGCTGAAAATCTGGTACATCTCTCAAATGAGGCTGCATATTTCCCATCACATTGACAATGGCTTTTGCCATGGTATTTCTCACTTCTTTATCTTCCAGATTCACACAGTGATTTACTAATTTTTGTATATGTCTGCCGTATTCCGGAATGATTAAATGCTCTCTTTCAGAATTGTATTCTAAATCCATTCTTGCGATTCTTTAAATCAAGTAATATTAATTTTTTCTAAGCTGCAAAGTAACAATTATTTTGATGACCTCGGCAAGTAATTATCCAATAATCTTCAACTTGGCAAATTGCAATAACAACTTCTTGGTATCCCCGGATTGAAAACGAATTTCAGCTTTCTTGCTCGTTCCTGTTCCTTCCACTGAAAGAACTTCGCCTTGTCCGAATTTGGCATGTTCAACCACATTTCCCTGAACCAGATTATGATCGAACAAGTTTTGTGTTCCTCCCAAATGACTCACCTTTTTCAAATTCTTGGGTGGCATCACCTTCATTGGCTTCATCGGAGGTTTGTTCTTATTTTTTTCAACCTTCCTGGTCACCGGTTTTTTAAATCTTATTTTTTTCTTATCCGGACTACCGAAAATGTCCTTATCAATAAACGAATTCGATTTCATCGGCTCTTTCTTAGGAGTGATGTAGTCAATAAATTTCTCATCAACCTCTTCTAAAAATCTGCTAGGTTCACAATCGATGAGTTTTCCCCAGCGATATCTTGACTGGGCATAAGACAAATAGACTTGCTTCTCGGCCCTGGTCAAGGCAACGTAAAACAAGCGTCTTTCCTCCTCAATTTCACTTCTGGTATTCATACTCATAGCAGAAGGGAATAAATTTTCTTCGAGTCCTACGATGTAGACATACGGAAATTCGAGCCCTTTAGCCAGATGAATTGTCATCAAAGAAACTCTTGGCACATCATCCTTTTCCTTATCAAAATCTGTTGCAAGAGCCACATCCTCGAGAAAAAAAGCAAGAGAGGCATCCTCATCTTTTTGTTTTTGCTCTTCGATAAAATCTTTTACACCATTCATCAGTTCCTGAACATTCTCAACTCTGGCAACTGACTCAGGTGTCCCCTCTGATTCTATATCGCGTATCAATCTGGTTTTCTTAACTACTAAATCGGCCATTTCAAAGGCGTTCTTAGACCGAGCCTCAATCTGAAAACTTTTGATCATATCCCTGAAATTAATCAGCTTCGCCCTAATTCCGGCGTTGATATTGATCGATATGCTTTCCAACTGGCTGAGCAGTTCAAAAATCGAAATCTTGTGCTCATTCGCCGCAATGACCAATCTGTCAATCGTCGTTTGCCCTATTCCTCTGGCAGGATAATTGATCACTCTTTTAAAGGCTTCTTCATCACTGGGATTCACTAACAACCTCAAATAGGCCAGGGTATCTTTAATCTCCTTGCGTTGATAAAAAGACAGGCCGCCATAGATCTTATACTTGATATTCTTTTTTCTCAAAGCATCTTCAATAGCTCTCGATTGGGCATTTGTTCTATAAAGAACTGTAAAACTATCATTGGGCAACTGATGTTGCATTTGATTCTCGAAGATAGAATTGGCGACAAATCTCCCCTCATCTCCTTCTGAAAAAGTACGCATCACTTTGATAAGTTCTCCCTCTTTATTGGATGTCCAGATTTCCTTATCAAGCTTGGTTTTATTTTTGTCGATCACGCTGTTTGCTGCCTGAACGATGGTACTTGATGACCTGTAATTTTGTTCGAGCTTGAAGATTTTAACATCGTCATAGTCTTTCTGAAAATTCAAGATATTCTGAATATTGGCTCCTCTAAAGGCATAAATACTTTGACTGTCATCCCCTACAACACAAATGTTTTGATATCTGTCGGCCAAGGCCCTGACAATCAAGTATTGTGAATGATTTGTATCCTGATACTCATCCACCAAAATATACCTGAAGCGATCCTGATATTTAGCAAGAACCTCCGGAAAACGTGTGAGCAATTCATTTGTTCTCAGCAACAGATCATCGAAATCCATAGCCCCGGCCTTAAAACATCGCTCTACATATTCCTTGTAAATAGACCCTATTTTTGGCCTACCCGATACCTTGTCAGCCTCCATAACTTCTGGATTTTGATAATAAGCTCTGACAGTGATCAAACTATTTTTGAATTGAGAAATTCTCCCCAACACCTGCTTTGGCTTGTATTTATCTTTTTCCAGCTGTAATTCTTTAATAATAGAAGAAATCAAACGCACTGAATCCTGAGTATCATAAATCGTGAAATTGGATGGATACCCTAACTTGTCTGCCTCACTCCTCAAAATTCGCGCAAAAACACTATGAAATGTTCCCATCCATAGGTTTTTAGCCTCACTTTGCCCAACCACACCTGCAATTCTGCTTTTCATTTCACGGGCAGCCTTATTGGTAAAGGTCAATGATAAAATATTGAACGGGTCTACTCCATTTTGCATCAAATGAGCAATTCTATAGGTCAATACACGGGTTTTACCCGAGCCCGCACCAGCGATTATGATCATGGGTCCTTCTCTCTGAAGAACTGCTTCTTTTTGCGCCTCATTTAACTCGTCCAAATAACTACTCACTATATCTAGGGTTTTGCCCAAAAATACAATGGTTCTTGAACAAGAACAATAAAAGTTATTGACATTTTTTCAAAAAAAAACCGCTTTTTCAAGCGGTTTTTCAATGTTATAAAAAATTAATTATCCAGATAAATTTCTACCCTTCGATTGGCCTGACGCCCTTTTCGAGTTTTATTATCTCCAATAGGCTTAGACGAGCCGTAGCCTTTAGCCTTTATGTTTTCTGCAGGAAACCCATTATCTATCAGGTAATTCATTACTGCATCCGCTCTTTTTTGAGACAATTCATTATTAATTTTATCACTACCGGTATTATCCGTATGACCTTCGACGACAAACTTAGAGCCTGGATATTCAGCTAAAATTCTGTCAATACCCTCCAAACGAATTTTGGTTTCATCAGTGAAGGCATCAGCGCCAGTTTTAAAATAAATAGCTCTTGCCAGGTCTGTTATTTCCTTTTGTACTTCTTTAGTCACAATCGGGCAACCTGAATTCTCAGCGGAACCTGCAATGTTAGGGCAATTATCCTGATCATCAGGAACACCATCGCCATCTGTATCCTTTATAGGACATCCTTTATTTTCAATAGGACCTGCTTCATTTGGACAGGCATCTTTTGAATCCATGACACCGTCTCCATCTGAATCAGGGCAACCGTTAAACTGTTCTAAACCAGCTTCATTCGGGCACATATCCTCCGCATCAACAAAACCATCGCCATCTGAATCCGGGCAACCATTATTTTTTATTTCGCCTGCTTCATTGGGGCATTTATCTTCACTATCCTGAAGGCCATCTCCATCTGTATCCGGACAGCCATTGAACTGCTCTAAACCGGCGACTTCAGGACATACATCATGTTTGTCTGCTATCCCGTCTCCATCCGTATCTTTTCCTTTCAAATTAAAATTGAAGCCAAGCATAAACATTTGAGTTGTCATCTCATAGGCTACTTCAGATCCAGGAATTTTTCCAAGTGGATTGACTGCTGCATTCCAAGGACCACCAAATTCTACTGGAACAGGGCTCAATAAATTACCACTTGTCTTGCCATCACTCATACCATAATGATAAACAGCATCCATTCTAAAATTATCTGTAAATTCATAACTCAGACCAAATTGGAATGCATGCGCTATAATAGCCGTTGCAGGAGTTGAAAAGAATGCCAACTCATCCTGAATAGGATTCGAACTATATGTATAACCAAATCGCAAAGGTAATCTTTCGATGGCCTTTAATTGAAGACCTGCGGAAACCACAGACATATTTTGCCATCCAAAACCACTAACGGCGCCTGTTGGAAATCCTGCTGCAGGACCTGATTCTGCTATTGCCCATCCGTAGTCTTCAAAACCTTCCGTACTTTCATAATCAACATATCGATAATCTAGCGCAATGTCAACAATGCCTTTAGAATATCCGAGGCCAATAGAAAAAATAGCCGGGTAGTTCATCGTAAAGGCTACGTTTGGAGCAGCCGAACCGTCCAGGTAATTGTTTTTAAAATCGAACTCACTAAAGTACTGGGGCGTCTTATAAGAGGCTCCTAACTTTATTCCTTTTAGCGAATCATAGAACAAACCTATCTGACCGCCGAAACCTGTGGTAGAGGTTGTTTCGCTCAATGGGTAGCCAAGAGTCTGACTTGGTGCAGACAAAGGATTAGGCTCTAAGATCAGTGATGCATAATTGAATGTTGGCTGCAGGCCTATAGAAAACTTTTCGGAAAATCGATACGCCCAGGTAAAACCGACTTGTAACAACATATATTCTGAATGCAAGTTTCCAAAGCCCATTAAATTCTGAGGATACAATATGGCGTTTGAATCATTTGGATCCCAATTTGGATTAGGCATCCCATCAGATCCTACTGGCAAATTTGTTTCCTGAGGAAAATCAACACCAAACCCACTTATCCCAAAAGCTGAGACACCAAATGTATGTTTAGAATCAGGATTTCCCCATGCAAAGGCCAAGGCTGGCATTGGTGAATATCCTAACTCAGAATTATCGGCACCAAATGTTCCTGGTGCGCCTTCACCTAACATCCCTGGTGGCAGTGACGATGAGAGTTCAGGTACACCTTCAAAAGCACCTATATCAAATTTTAAAATCGATCCGTCAAATACCGATAATGCTGCCGGATTCCATTGCATGGCCCCACTAATATCGAGTGGCTGAGCAGTGGCTGCGCCTCCCATAGACATATTGACGGCTCCAACACCTTGCATAAGGTGACCCGTTTGTGCCAATGCGAAACCACTGAACAGTATAAAAAACAGTTTGATTGATTTGTGTATCATAATGATTAAATTTACGTTGCTGAATCTAACATTGATAAAAATAGTATGTGATTTGTTCACAAAACTACACCTAGATTTCTTGCTCCTGTTATATGTACCAAATTTAGTATCATAAGATACCAAATATTGTGACAATTATCATCTAATCATGGCTTTGTAATTATAGTTACATAAGCTATATTTGACACAAATATTTAAAAATGGATCTGACAAAAATTATTGAATTGCTTGCTTTCACTTTACCAGCTGTTGTTACGGGGCTGGTAGCTGCATATTTTTTTAAAAGCCATGTTGAAAACGAGAATAAAAGGCGAAATTTTCTTCTTAGAAAAGAAAATAACAAACAAGCCTTACCATTAAGACTGCAGGCTTTTGAACGATTAACCCTATTTTTAGAGCGTATCTCTTTGAATAAACTTCTTATCAGAGTGAAACCCACCGGAAAAGATCCTGAAAAATACAGTCATAAATTAATTGGTATTGTAGAGCAAGAATTTGAACATAATTTAGCACAACAAATCTATGTTTCTGAAACAGCCTGGAAAGCTGTGGTGACTTCAAAAAATCTGATTGTCAAAATAATACGAACTACAGCAGCAAAAACTGAGGTCGAAACTGCAGAACAATTACGCGAAGATATTTTGAGCAATCTGGGTAAAAATGACGGACCAACAAACGCTGCTATCTCTTATTTAAAGATTGAAGTAAAAAAAATATTTTCATAATCAAATCCCTTTGAACCATGTCTAAAAAGGCCATCCTCAGCATCACCAGTATTTTGTTCTCTGTTCTTATCTACGCTCAGAGACCCGCAGCAGATACTTTTACAACATCTAATGGAGACCTCATTGTTCAACCAATATTGCACGGCACCCTGGTTCTTGAATACAATAACAAAGTAATCTATATAGACCCCTATGGAGGGTCGAAGGCCTTTAAAGGAATTTCTGATCCAGACCTCATCCTTATCACTGACATTCATGGAGACCATTTAAATGAGGACACTCTGGATGCCCTGAAAACCGATGGGGTAAAAATAATAGCGCCTCAGGCCGTAGCTGATAAAATATCAGAAAAGTATCGAGGTCAAATAGAAGTGCTGGCCAATGACCAAAGTATTGAGCTATTTGAGATGAATATTAGCGCAATTCCCATGTATAACCTGCCCGAAGCTCCTGATGCCAAACATGTTAAAGGAAGAGGGAATGGATATATTTTAGACATGGGCAAGAAAAAAGTTTATATTTCAGGAGATACAGCAGGCATCGACGAAATGCGAAGTTTGCAAAATATAGATATTGCTTTTGTTTGCATGAACTTACCCTATACGATGGATGTACAAGAAGCAGCCAGTGCAGTTTTAGATTTTAAACCAGGTATTGTTTACCCTTTTCATTACCGAGGGAAGCCAGAGATAAGTGATACTGAAAAATTCAAATCTCTGGTCAATGCCAAAGATCAGCAAATTGAGGTCAGGTTAAGAAACTGGTATCCAGCATACGAGTAGATCTTTTGCTACTACTTATTATCCAACTTAGCCTTTAAACAGTTTAGTGAATCACTCTGATGATATCATGCCTGGTAATCATTTGAAAATTATCAGCGCCTAAATCAACAATTACCGCCTGATTTTCTTTATTGATCAAAGCAGAAATCTTTTCGATCGTAACATTCTTATTCACTATTGGATAGGGCTTGCTCATAATGTCTTTTATGGGTTTGTCAGCGATATCCTTATCTTTAAAATACAATCTGAATAGTTGACTTTCATCCAGAGACCCAACAAAGCCATCAGCGTCCCTTACAGGTAATTGAGAAATTTCATATTTTCTCATACGTTCGATTGCATGCGAAACCAATTCTTCTGTTTTTACAAAAATTAATTCTCTGTCAATTTGACCTCTTACCAGATCGGCGGCAATCTTGATTTTTTCGTCAAGGAATCCCCGCTCTCGCATCCAGTCATCATTAAACATCTTGCCCACATACCTGCTGCCATGATCGTGAAAAAGTACCACAACAACATCTTCTGGCTTGAAATGTTTTTTTAACTGTATCAACCCCTTGATGGCTGAACCCGCTGAGTTCCCAACAAAAATCCCTTCTTCCCTTGCTAGTTTACGCGTATATACTGCGCCATCTTTATCGGTCACCTTTTCAAAACCATCGATAATATCAAAATCGACATTTTTGGGTAAAATATCTTCGCCAATCCCCTCAGTGATATATGAATAGATTTCATTTTGATCAAAGACACCTGTTTCATGGTATTTTTTGAATACAGAACCATAGGTGTCGATCCCCCAAATTTTTATCTCCGGATTCTTCTCCTTTAAATACTTACCAACGCCAGAAATTGTGCCTCCCGTTCCAACACCTACAACAAAATGAGTAACCCTTCCTGCTGTCTGTTCCCAGATTTCAGGTCCGGTACTTTCATAATGAGCCGCAGTATTTGACAGGTTATCATACTGAAGTGCATACCATGAATTAGGTGTTTCTTCAGACAATCTTTTTGACACTGAATAATAGGATCGAGGATCGTCAGGCTCAACGTGGGTAGGGCACACAACCACCTCCGCTCCCAGGGCACGAAGAATATCGATCTTCTCCTTTGATTGCTTATC